>NZ_JBNNOB010000112.1:0-12774 GCF_050274375.1 Sphingomonas sp. NPDC019816 | reverse complement strand
CACCGGGAGAGGGAGGGAGGCGCGTCGCAGACGCGTGGGAAGGGTGAGGGTCGGCCATGATGCCGTCCCTTGGCCTTCGACGTCGCTCAGGCTGAACGGAGGGAGGGGGCTTTGGGTGGCGTCGACGCTGTGTGGCCCGGAAAATTGCCCACCCAAACCCCACAACCCCTTGTCTCGCATGCCGAAACGCGGGAACCATGACGCTCCCGTCATTCAATCGTGAGCGCTTTCGTGATCCGTAACACGCTGGTCCTTCTCCTCGCCGCCACCGCCCTGACCGCCCCGCTGGCCGCGCAGGAGGATGGCGATAAGAAGGGCGGCTCGCATGTTGAGGCCGCCAAGGCCGAGGCGGAAGCGGCCTGGGCGCGCGCACCGCTGGAGGAAGCCGAGGTCCGCCACCGCGACAGCGTGACGATCGGCGGGCGCAGCTATCCCTATGTCGCGTCCGCCGGCACGCTGACCGTGCGCGATATCGAGGGCAAGCCGACCGCCTCGATGTTCTACACCGCCTATACGCTCGACGGTGTGAAGCCGGGCACCAAGCGCCCGGTGACGTTCCTGTATAATGGCGGGCCGGGCTCGCCCTCCTTCTGGCTGCGCATGGGCTCGTTCGCACCGATCCGCATCCGCACGACCAGCCCCGAATTCGTCCGGCCGGCGCCCTATGATGTCGGGCCGAACCCGGACTCCCTGCTCGACAAGACCGACCTCGTCTTTCTCGATGCGATCGGCTCGGGCTATTCACGCCCGTTGGGCGATATGAAGCCCGCGCAATTCTATGGCGTCGACGAGGATGTCGATGTCTTCGCCGGCGCGATCCAACGATACGTCACCAAATATGGCCGCTGGATGAGCCCCAAATTCCTGCTCGGCGAAAGCTATGGCACGCTGCGCTCGGGCGCGCTGGCCTATCAGTTGCAGGAGCGGGGCATGGCGCTGAACGGCGTGGTGCTGCTCAGCTCGATCATGAATTACGGCTATCGTCAGCCGGGACTGGATCAGGTCTATCTGAACTACCTGCCCAGCTATGCCGCGACCGCCTGGTATCACAACCGCCTGACCGATCGCCCCGCCGATGTCGCGACCGTGGTGGCGCAGGCGCGCGCCTTCGCGGTCGGGCCGTACATGTCGGCCCTCGCCAAGGGCCAGTCGATCTCGGCCCAGGAGCGCGACCAGATCGCCGAGCAGATGAGCCGGCTGATCGGCCTGTCGCCCGACTTCATCAAGCGGGCGAACCTGCGTATCGACCTGCCGCGCTTTCAAAAGGAATTGCTGCGCGGGCAGGCGCGCACGGTCGGTCGGTTCGACTCGCGCTATCTGGGCATCGATACCGACGCCGCCGGCGAGCGGCCCGAAACCGATGCTTCATCCGACGCGATTTCAGGCGCTTATATCGCGTCCTTCCAGGATTATCTGCAATCTACGCTCGGCTACAAGACCGAGCTGCCCTACCGCCTGTCGGCACGCGATGCGGCGGGATGGACGTGGAACTGGAAACACAAGGCGCTGGACGGGTCGCAGAACAACCCTAACACCGCGATCGATCTGGCCGCCGCGATGCGCGCCAATCCGTATCTCAAAGTGCTGTCGATGAACGGCTATTACGACATGGCGACGCCGTTCTTCGGGACCGAGAATGACCTGGGCCACATGATGCTGGAGCCGGCGCAGCAGGCGAACCTGCGCTTCACTTATTACCCGGCCGGGCACATGACCTATTTGAACCCCGATGCGCTGCGGAGCATGAAGGCCGATCTGGCACGCTGGTATGACGAAGCGGTCAGCGACGCGAAGTCGCCAATCCCGCCGGTGCCGCCTTCGGGGCAGGGGGCGCGGTAGGCTAGCGCCGGTAGAGCGTCCGGTAGGTCGTCTGGGCGAAGGTCAGGACGGCGACATTTCCGCTGCCTAAATGCTGCTGTAGGTCGCCCGGCGTGATCGTCAGTACCTTGTCCAGCGATGCCCGGACATGGGGGTTGCGCCAATTCCACGACGTCGAACCGATCATGCCGGCGAACGCCTCGATCCGATCGAACTGCCAGACCAGGCTGGTGATGGCTTGATGGCAGGCCCGGTAGTTCGAAAATTCGAAGACCTGGCCCTTCGTACCCAACGATCGCAATCGTATCGCGCCGGGACGAACCTCGTTGAGGGCGTCGAATAGGCGTTTGGAATCCCGCTCGCCCCATGCATCGATGTAAGCGACGGCGCCGTGCGCGATCGCGCCATTCTCGTCCTGATTATCCCAATCGTCGCCATGGCTACGCATGCCGATCCGGGCCATTTCGACCATCGTAACGGGCTTCGCCATGTCGACGATGAACGCGTGGGTCGCTTCGATCAGCGCATCCAGGAATTCGGCTTCGCGTTTTGCCTTGTCCTGCCGTCGCCAATTTTTGAGCGCGACATATGCCAGGCAGGCGGTGACGACCGACGCCGCCGTACGCACTACGTCGAGCCAATCGACCGTCGTCAGCAGGTAGGCCAGCTTGGGCATGCTATCGGCAATCATACCGAGAGCTTAGTCGACGCGAGGCATTGCGAAAGATGTAAGTGGTGGACGCACTTGGGCTCGAACCAAGGACCCGCTGATTAAGAGTCAGCTGCTCTACCAACTGAGCTATGCGTCCATTGCCGGTCTGCGGCAAGGCGGGGAAGCGATGTCCCCGGCTGGTGGCGCGCTGTTAGCGGAGCTTATCCGGCCTGCCAAGAGGGTTTTTGACATTTTTCTTGCGATCGCGATCACGCGCCGATCCCGGTCGCTTGCTGCTCGATAGTTGACGGTGAAACGCTGGCGGATATGGCGCGGTCGTTCGCGCTGGTCGGCGAACGCGGTGGCATAGTTTTCACGGCTGCTGCTGCCCTATCCGTATTGGTGCCCGGCCGGAAAACATCCGTCCGCTCGCAGGGCATGGACATCGCCGAGGGGGAGGGGAGGTTCATTCCAGATCGTCGGTCTGACGCAGCGAATCTGGGAAGGCGGTTCTGGCGCACGCTCCACGCCATTTTTCCTCGGGGAAACACGGTTGGCCGATCAGCCGCTGGCCGAGCGCGACCTCCAAGTGCCAGCGTCGCCCACGGTCAGACAGCACATCATGCCCGATGCACAAACCGTGTCGATCAACCCGGGGGCATCAGCCGAAGCGAAGGGCAGGGGGGCGCCACCGATCGCGGTGACGCCCCTGTCATGCGGTCGCGGTCAGGCGATATGAACCGCCTTGGTGATCATATGGTTGGCGATGCCCTCCGGGCCGTCCTCCGAACCATAGCCGCTTTCCTTGACCCCGCCGAACGGCGCGTCACCCCAGCTGAGGCGCACGGTGTTGATCGCGATCATGCCGGCCTCGATCTCGTCGCCCAGCTGGTTCTGGCGGCGGCCATTCTCGGTGAAGCAATAGGCGCCCAGGCCGAAGGGGAGGCGGTTCGCCTCGGCGATCGCGTCCTCGGTGGTGGCGAAGGGGCGGATCAGCGCGATCGGGCCGAAGGGCTCCTCGTTCATCGCCTTGGCGTCGAGCGACACATCGGCCAGCACGGTGGGGGCGAAGAAGAAGCCGTCGCCGCCCTTCGCCTCGCCGCCGGTCAGCTTGCGCGCGCCGTTCCGCACCGCATCCTCGATCATCGCGCCGATCGCCTCCGGGCGGCGCGGATTCGCCATCGGACCCATCTGGGTCTCCGACGACAGACCGTCACCGATCCTCAGGGCGGCGGCGCGCTCGGCAAAGCCCTTGGCGAAGCGCTCGTAAATCCCTTCCTGCACATGGAAGCGGGTCGGCGCGACGCAGACCTGGCCGGCATTGCGGAACTTGTGGGTGACGAGGAGGTCCAGTGTCTTGTCCAGATCGCAGTCGTCGAACACCAGTACGGGGCCATGACCGCCCAGCTCCATGGTCGACTTCATCACCGTATCGGCCGCCAGCTTCAGCAGATGCTTGCCGACCGGGACCGAGCCGGTGAAGCTGAGCTTGCGCGTGACCGGCGAGGCCAGCAGATGGCGCGAGACGGCATCGGGCACGCCGAAGACCAGCTGCGCGACATCGCCGGGCAGGCCGGCGTCCTGGAAGCAGCGCATGATGGCGATGGCGCTGGCCGGCGTTTCTTCGCTGGGTTTGAGGATCACCGAGCAACCCGCTGCGATCGCGGGGGAAAGCTTGCGGACCGGGTTCATCACCGGGAAGTTCCACGCGCAGAACGCCGCGACCGGCCCGACCGGTTGATGCAGCACCAGCGAGCGGGTGCCGGTGGGACGCGGCAGGACACGGCCATAGATGCGGACCGCCTCGCCGGCATGGAAATCGAGCAGCGCGGCGGTCGCGGCGACCTCGCCACGCGACTCGACGATCGGCTTGCCCTCTTCCATCGTGGCGAGCCGCGCCAGCTCCTCGGCACGTTCGCGCACCAGCGCGGCGGTCCGATGCAGGACGGCGGCGCGTTCCTGCGGCGCGGTCTTGCGCCATGCCTCGAACCCGCGCGCGGCGGCCTCCAGCGCACGCTCCATGTCGGCCGCGGTCGCCAGCGGCAGATCACCCAGAGACTGGCCGGTGGCGGGGTTCAGTACGGCCTGGGTCTCGCGCCCCTGCGCGCCCAGCCATTCGCCGGCGATGTACAGGCCGTTCTTCACGTCAAATTGCTGGGCGGTCATACGCGTCCTTTCCATATGTTCAGGCGATGATGCGGGCCGCAGATCGGTCTTGCGTCGCCGGGATGCAACCCCGGTACGGGCTAGGGTGGGGCCTGATCGCGGTCGTCCACGAATATCGTGGCCGACGCCTTTTTCCGGTCTGCCGGTGCCGATCGTGGGGCTTCGGTGTTTGGGCATTTGCCAGCGGGGTTCCCCACGGGCATGGAGGCGGCCGGCAACCGGGGAGATTGCGTTGAGGGTCGGACAGGAATGCTGGCGGATCGAGCGGGCCGATCGCATGGCCGTGATCGTCGATGCCGAAAATTATTTCCGGCTGGCACGGCGCGCGATGGCGAAGGCGCAGCGGCGGATCCTGCTGATCGGGTGGGATTTCGACGCACGGATCGTGCTCGACCATGACGAGGCGCCGAACGAGCCGCTGGGCGACTTCATCTATTCGCTGGTACAGCGGCAGCCCGAATTGGAGATTTTCCTGCTGCGCTGGGACACCGGTGCGATCAAGTCGATGTTTCGGGGGCGCACCGTCTTCACGGTGCTGAAGTGGATGGCGCATAAGCGCATCCATACCAAGCTGGAAGGTCATCACCCGATCGCGGCGTCGCATCATCAGAAGATCGTCATCATCGACGACCAGTTCGCCTTTTGTGGCGGCATCGACATGACTGGCGACCGCTGGGACACGCGCGAGCACCGCGACGACGACCCCGGTCGCAAGCGTCCCGGCGGACAGCCCTACAAACCCTGGCACGACGCGATCAGTGCGGTCGAGGGGCCGATCACCCAGGCGCTGGGCGAACTGTTCCGCGAGCGCTGGCGCGCGGCGGGCGGCAAGCCCATGGCCCCGGCCGTGCCGGGGGCGAGCTGCTGGCCCGAGGGGCTGGAGCCCGACTTTCTCGACCAGCAGGTGGCGATCGCGCGCACCATGCCGGAAATGGGCGACCAGACGCCGGTTCACGAGAATGAGGCGCTGTTCCTGGCGCAGATCGCGCGCGCCGAGCGGTACGTCTATATCGAGAGCCAGTATTTCGCCTCGCGCCGCGTGGCCGAGGCGATCGCGCGCCGGCTGGACGAGGAACACGGCCCCGAATTCGTCATCATCAACCCGCTCACCGCGCAAGGCTGGCTGGAGCCGATCGCGATGGATACGGCGCGCGCGCGCCTGATGGAGGCGCTGCGGCGGCGGGACCGTCACGGCCGGCTGCGCCTCTATCACCCGTTCACCGCCGGCGGCGAAGCGATTTATTGCCATGCCAAGATCCTGATCGCCGACGACCGTGTGTTCCGGCTGGGGTCCTCCAACCTGAACAACCGCTCGATGCGGCTCGACACCGAATGTGACCTGGCGCTGGCGGTCGAGCCGGACAGCGCGGCGGCACAGCGGATCGCGGCCATTCGCGACGACCTGATGGCCGAACATCTCGGACTGCCGCCCGCGCAAGTCACGGAGACCTTCGCGCGGACCGGCTCGCTGATCGCCACGGTCGAGGTGCTGCGCGAGGGCGGGGGGCGAACGCTCCGGCCCTATGAGATACCCGACCTGTCGAGCGTCGAGGAATGGCTCGCCGACCATGAGGTGCTCGACCCCGAAGGCCCCGAGGAGATGTTCGAGGCAATCAGCGAGCGCAAGGGGCTGTTCCGGCGCTTGCGGAGGCGGTGATGGGAGACGTCGTCAACTTCCGTCAGGCGCGCAAGGGGCTGGCGCGCCGGGCCGCCGAGCAAAAGGCGGGTGAGAACCGCGCACGCTTCGGGCGAACCAAGGCGGAGAAGCAGCGCGATGCGGCCGCGCAGGAGCGATTGCGCAAGGAACTGGACGGCGCGAAACGGGAGAATTGAGGGCCACCCTCCTCACCCGGAAGCGTGACCATCAACGCGGCGTTGCGAACCAGATCGTATGCGTCGCGCCCTTGCCATTCTCACGCGCCCGTACCTTGACCTCGTCGACGGCGAAGCCCGCGCGGCCCAGTCGCCGAGTGAAGACGGGGTCCGGCGCGGCGGACCAAATGGCCAGGACGCCGCCAGGACGAAGCGCGACCCGCGCCTCGTCCAATCCACGCGCCGAATACAGGCCGTCATTGGCCGGCCGGGTCAGCCCGTCCGGGCCGTTGTCGACATCGAGCAGGATCGCGTCATATTCGCCACGACCCGCATAGATGGCGTTGCCGACATCGCCCATCGCCAGCGTCACGCGCGGATCGTCCAGGCAGCCATCGGTCAGCGCCGCCATCGGTCCGCGCGCCCATTCGATGATGCCGGGCACCAGTTCGGCCACCGTCACCCGCGCCTTCGGCCCCAGCCGGGCCAGCACCGCGCGCAGCGTGAAGCCCATGCCATAGCCGCCGATCAACAGATGGGGCGCCGGCCGGTCGCCGAGCCGGTCGCAGGTCATGGTGCCGAGCGCGACCTCCGAGCCGCTCATCCGCGTGCTCATCAGCTCGTTGCGGTCGAGCACGATCATGAAGTCGCCGCCGCGGCGGAATAATCGCAACGGCTCGCCGCCGGGCACCTCGGCAACGCCCAGCAGCTCGCGCGGGGTCATTTGCCCTGGCGTGCCTTGCGCGCGGCATAGCGCGCGTCACGCGCCGCCTTCAGCTCGGCGGCGGTGGGGACAACCGGCGGACGTGCGGCGGCGGCCGCCGCTTCGGCTGCGGCCTCCGCCTCGGCGCGTGCCTTGGCGCGAGCTTCTTCGCGTGCGGCCTTTTCCTGCTCGATCGCGGCCTTGTGCGCGGCACGGCGCTCGGCCTCGGCCGCCGCCTTGGCCTCACGTGCGGCCGCGCGGGCAGCGACTACCGCCGGATCGGGCGCGGCCTTGTTGCGCATGCGGTCCAGCGCCGCCGCCTTGGCATCGCGCGACGCCGCTGCACGATCGGAGAAACCGGGAACCTTATAGCCTGCCATCAATCATCTATCCCGCTGGAGGGGGCCATATGGCCCCAATGCACAACGGCCCCGCGATCATTCGCGGAGCCGTTGGAGAAACTGGTGGACGCACTTGGGCTCGAACCAAGGACCCGCTGATTAAGAGTCAGCTGCTCTACCAACTGAGCTATGCGTCCATAGGTCGCGACGGTGGCGCCGATCCGGCAACCCGCCTCGCGATCGGGAGGCGCGCCTTTAGCACCCTTGCCGATCTTTGCAAATGCTTTTTTGCCTACCAGCGGGTCGAACGCCGATTTTCCCGGTCGATCGCCATCATGATCCCCAGGCACAACAGCACCGTCATCTGCGACGATCCGCCATAGCTGACCAGCGGCAGGGGGATGCCCACCACCGGAGCCAGGCCCATGACCATCATCAGGTTGACCATCATATAGATGAAGATGGTCGTCGACAGGCCGGCGGCGGTCAGGCGGGCAAAACGGTTGGGCGCGGCCTGCGCCACGTTCAGGCCCCAGCGGATGACGAGCAGGAAGGCCAGGATCAGGAGGCAGCCGCCGACCAGACCCCATTCCTCCGCCATGGTGGCGAAGACGAAATCGGTATGCCCCTCGGGCAGATAGTCGAGATGGCTCTGGGTACCGTTCAGGAACCCCTTGCCCCAGATGCCGCCCGATCCGATCGCGATCTTGGACTGGCTGATATGATAGCCGGTACCCAGCGGATCGCTTTCGGGATCGAGGAAGATCAGCACGCGGTTGCGCTGATAATCGTGGAGCAGGAAGTTGACCGCCAGCGGCGCCATCACCGCCAGCCCGATCGCACCGCCGATGAACAAGCGAAGTGGCACACCCGCCAGGAACATGACGGTCGCACCGCCCGCGCAGATCATCAGCGCGGTGCCCAGATCGGGCTGCTTCATGACCAGTGCGGCGGGCACGGCGATCATCGCCGCGACCGGCCATATGCCCGAAAAGCGCCGCGTCTCGGCCGGCGGCATCAATTCATAGAAGCGCGCCGCGCCCAGAACCATGAACAGCTTCATCAATTCGGACGGTTGCAGCCGGATGAAGCCGACATCCAGCCATCGCTGGCTTCCCCCACGTACCGCGCCGAGCAGTTCCACCAGTACCAGCGCGACGACCAGTACCGCATAGCCCGGTATCGCGATCCGCCGCCACAGATCGAGCGGCAGCCGCGATAGCACCACCGATCCGGCGAGCAGCACGAAGAAGCGCACCCCCTGCGGCTTGGCCCAGGGGGTCAGCGAGCCGCCGGCGGCCGAATAGAGGACGATGAGCCCGAAACAGCCGATCGCCATGACCAGCAGGATGACCCGCCAGGGCAGCTGCGCGATCGGTTCGGGAATGATGCGGGGGCCGCTCACGGATTGGGGTCCGTCGCGTCGGTGCGGGGTTCGCTAGGGCCGGTCGCCATCGCCTCGGCCTGGGCGTCGGCGACGTTGGTCGCCGCCTCCACCGCCGGCGCGTCGGTCGCGGCGCCGGCATCGGTCTTGGTCGCGACCGAGGCGGGCTTGGGCGCTTGCGCGGCGCGGTAGGCGGCCTCCTCGGCGCGCATCCGCGTCATGATGTCGCCGCCCCAGGTCGGCTCGTCTTGCGCCAGCGACGCGAGCGCACGGTCGCGGTCGAACAGATAGGTCATGATGTCGCGCCCGATCAGCGGCGTGTCGAGATTGCGCACGGTGTGCCCGTTATGCTCCAGCACGACGGCTGCCGCATAACGCGGATTGTCGGCGGGGGCGAAGCAGACGAACAGCGCGTGGTCGCGCAGCTTGAAGGGGAGTTGCCCATTCTTCAAGACGCCCATGCGGCGCTCGGCCATGGTGATGCGGCGGACCTGCGCGGTACCGGTCTTGGCGGCCAGGCTGACGCCGGGCACTAGCATGCGCGCCGCACCGCCCGTGCCACCCTGGTTGACCACGCCGAACATGGCGTCGCGTACCACCGCGAGATGTTCGGACGCGACGGGCAGGGCGGGCGCGTCGAGGTGGACCTGCGATGCCAGCAGGCTGGGCTGGACATGCCGGCCCGACGCGATCCGCGCCGCCATCACCGCCAGCTGAAGCGGATTGGCCAGCACATAGCCTTGGCCGATCGAGGCGTTCAGGCCATCGGCAACGGTCCATTTCGTCTTGTATTTCTTCAGCTTCCACGCCGAATCGGGCACGGTGCCATAACGTTGCGTGTTGAGCGGCAGGTCGAATTTCTGGCCCAGCCCGACCAGGCGCGCGATCGGCGCGATCCGGTCATATCCCATGCGCCGAATCATTTCGTAGAAATAGATGTCGCAGCTCTGCTCGATCGCGCCCTTCAGGTTGAGCGCGCCGTGCCCGCCGCGCTTGTGGCAGTGGAAGACGCCGGTGCCGACCCGCATCGCGCCGGTGCACAATACCCGGTCGTTCGCGCCGACGCCGGCCTCCAGCAGCGCCAGCCCGTTCATCGGCTTGACGGTGGAGCCGGGCGGGTAGAGGCCCTGCGTCACCTTGTTCATCAAGGGCACATGGTCGTTGTCCGACAGCATCGCCCATTCCAGATGGCTGATCCCGTCCGAAAAGCTGTTGGGGTCATAAGCGGGCATCGACACCATCGCCAGCGTCTCGCCGGTGCGGCAGTCGAGCACCACCGCCGACCCAGAATTGGTGCCGAGCCTGCGCGCGGCATATTCCTGCAACCCCGCATCGACGGTCAGGCGGATGTTGCGACCGGGCACGTCGGGACGGGTGGCGAGTTCGGCCACCACCTTGCCGCGCGCGGTGACCTCGACCCGTTTGGCGCCGGGCTTGCCGCGCAGATAGGGCTCCAGCATCTTTTCCAGCCCGTCCTTGCCCAGCTTGAAACCGGGGGTGACGAGCAGCTGGTCGTGCGTCGCCTTGAATTGCTCGGCGGTCGGCGTGCCGACATAGCCGGTCAGGTGCGCGACCGCTGGGCCAGCGGGGTAAAAGCGTGCAAAGCCCCGCGTCGGCTGGACGCCCGGCAGTTCGGGCAGGCGCACGCTGATCGCGGCGAACCGGTCCCAGTCCAGCCGCTCGGCGACCTGCACCGGCTGGAACCCGGCGGCGTGCTCCAGGTCGAGGCGGATGCGCTCCATCGCCTCGTCATCCAGCCGCAGGATCTGGCGGAGCAGGCCCAGCACCCGGTCCTTGTCCTCCAACCGGTCGGGAATGATGTCGACGCGAAAGTCGGTACGGTTGTTGGCGATCGGCGTGCCGTGCCGGTCGATCAGCCAGCCCCGGCGCGGCGGGATCATCGTCGTGTTGACGCGGTTGCTCTCGGAGAGAAGATTATACTTCTCGTTCTGCGCGATCGACAGCCACGCCATACGGCCGGCCAGCATCAGGCCGACCGCGCCCTGCGCCGCGCCGAGGACGAAGGCGCGGCGTGAGAAGCTATAGGCCTGGGCGGCCTCGGTCATGATCCGGCCGGGGCGATCCATGCTCAGACCCCTACCTCATTGCGTCCGCGTTTGCGATCGATCCATGCCACCAGCCGGGTCGCCATGGGGAAAAGCAGGATGGTGATCGCGATCTGGACGACCAGCGGCGCATCGACCTGCGCACCGACCGGCACCGCGATGAAACGCCCCGCGATCAGGCAGAAGGCGATCGCGCCGCTGGCGATCAGCCAGTCCTGCCAGAAATCGCGGAACACCAGCCGATGCTCGAACAGGTCGATCGCCAGCGATGTCAGCGACCATAGCAGCACGGCCGAGCCGAGCGGCTGGCCGGACAGCAGATCGTCGAACAGCCCGAGGGGCGCCGCCGCCCATAGCCGGAGCGCATAGCGCGCGACCAGTCGCCAGGCGAGCAGCATCAACAGGCCGGCGGGCGGCTGCAACGGCACGATCGCCACCACCGGCACGATGGCGACGAGCGAACCGGCCATCACGGTCAGCCACGGCAGCGCGCGGGCGCGTGACGGGGGCAGTCCGGGGTCGAAGGGGTTGTAATGGTCGAGGGTCACGGCCGGGGTGCCGGCGCTGGTGGCGGCATCGGCATGAAGGCACGCTGAACGATCGCGAAATCGAGCGTGTCGGGATGGCTGAACGGCTTGGCGATCGCGACATCGCCGCCGGCGGTCTGGATACGCGCGACCGGGATGTTGGGCGCATAGAGGCCGCCCGTGCCCGAGGTCACGAACAGCTCGCCCTTGGCCAGCCGGACATTGGTCATGACCGAGCGGACATCCAGCGTGCCGTCGCCGCGCCCGACCGCGATGGCGGGCATACCGTCGCGCGTACGACGCACGGGGACGATGCTTTCGGGGTCGGTCAACAGCAGCACACGCGCCGCCGCCGGCCCGGCCTCGGTCACGCGGCCGACCAGTCCTTCGGGGCCACGCACGCCCATGCCGGGCAATACGCCCTGCCAGCGGCCGGCGTTGAGCAAGGCGAAGCGCCGGCCGCTCTGCCCGGTCGAGCTGACCAGCCGGGCGACGGCGACGGTATCTGGCGTGCGGTCGCGGATCGCCAGCAATCGACGCAGGCGGCGATTGTCATAGGCGATGGTGCGCGCGGTCTGAAGCAGCTTGCGCGACTGTTCCAGCTCGGCGCGCAGCCGCTCGTTTTCGGAATGGACGAAGAAATAATGGCCGATCGTGTCGGGCACGCCGCTGACGGCATCGCCGACCGCGACGAATGCGCCCGAGATCGGCGCCGTCACGCTGCCCAGCGTCATGCGCAACGCGGCAAAGGCGGGCGGGTTGAAGGTCGATGCGACAAGCAGCACCGCGCCCACCACCGCACCCGCCACCGCGAGCACATAGGCCAGGAAGGCTCCATATTGCCGCCGTCGCGAAAACCCGGTGCGACGGTCGCGGGCAGGCGCCATGCGCCGGTCCCCTTATGCTGGAGGTTAGCCGTTCAGCAGGACGCCGCGATACATCGGGTCTTCCAGTGCGCGACCGGTGCCCAGCGCGACGCAGGTCAGCGGGTCCTCCGCGACGGTTACCGGCAGGCCGGTCTCGTCGCGCAGCACCTCGTCCAGCCCTTCGAGCAGCGCGCCGCCGCCAGTCAGGACGATGCCCTGGTCGACGATGTCGGCGGCCAGCTCGGGCGCGGTGTTCTCCAGGGCGACACGGACGCCCTCGACGATGGTCGCCACCGGCTCCGACAGCGCCTCGGCGATCTGGCCCTGGTTGATCGAGATTTCCTTCGGGACCCCGTTGACCAGGTCGCGGCCCTTGATCTGGATCGTCACGCCGATGCCGTCCGCCGGCGGACGCGCGATGCCGACTTCCTGCTTGGTC
>NZ_JBNNOB010000111.1:0-12829 GCF_050274375.1 Sphingomonas sp. NPDC019816 | reverse complement strand
ATCTCGACATCTCGCACCCCGAGATCGAGGAGTTCCTGGAAATCCGCAAGCCCAGCGGCGACTTCAACCGCAAGGCGCTGAACCTGCACCACGGCGTGCTGATCCCCGACGCCTTCATGGAAGCGGTGCGCGACGGCGCCGAATGGCATCTCACGAGCCCGAAGACCGGCGAAGTCCGCAGCACCGTCGACGCGCGCGCGCTGTTCCAGAAGCTGGTCGAGACCCGTCTGGCGACCGGCGAGCCGTACATCGTCTTCGCCGACCATGTGAACAAGAACATGCCCAAGCATCACCGCGAGCTGGGGCTGAAGGTGTCGACCTCGAACCTGTGTTCGGAAATCACCCTGCCGACCGGCATCGACCACAAGGGCAATGACCGCACCGCCGTATGCTGCCTGTCGTCGCTCAACCTGGAAACCTGGGACGAGTGGAAGGACGACAAGCAGTTCATCGAGGACGTGATGCGCTTCCTCGACAATGTCCTGCAGGACTATATCGAACGGCATGAGCCGGGCATGGAGCGCGCCGCCTATTCGGCCAGCCGCGAGCGCTCGGTGGGTCTTGGCGTGATGGGCTTCCACAGCTTCCTCCAGGCGCGAGGGCTCCCCTTCGAGGGCGCGATGGCCAAGTCGTGGAACCTGCGGATGTTCAAGCACATCAACGCGCAGGTGAACCAGGCGTCGATGACGCTGGCGGTCGAGCGCGGGCCCTGCCCCGATGCCGCGGACGTCGGCGTGATGGAGCGTTTCAGCTGCAAGATGGCGATCGCGCCGACCGCGTCGATCAGCATCATCTGCGGCGGCACCAGCGCCTGCATCGAGCCGATCCCGGCGAACATCTACACCCACAAGACGCTGTCGGGCTCGTTCTCGGTCAAGAACCCGTATCTCGAAAAGATCCTGATCGCGAAGTCGAAGAATTCGGATGCGGTCTGGAATTCGATCCTGGAGCATGGCGGCTCGGTCCAGCATCTCGACTTCCTGTCGGCGGAAGAGAAGGACACGTTCAAGACCTCGTTCGAGATCGACCAGCGCTGGCTGCTCGAACTGGCCGGTGACCGCACGCCCTATATCGACCAGGCGCAGTCGCTGAACCTGTTCATCCCGGCGGACGTGGAGAAGTGGGACCTGCTGATGCTCCACTTCCGCGCGTGGGAGCTGGGCATCAAGTCGCTCTATTATCTGCGCTCCAAGTCGGTGCAACGCGCCGGGTTCGCAGGTTCGGGCGGCGTCGAAGCCGACAACACGATCAGCGCGCCGAAGTTCGAGATTGGGGAAACGACCGATTATGACGAATGCCTGGCGTGCCAGTAAGGCAGGAGCCGCGCTGATCGCCTGACGGAAAGGTCAAAGCCATGGCCCCTCATTCGCCCAAACCTCCCTCTCCCCTTGTGGGAGAGGGAAGGGGCCCGCGGCCACAGGCCGTGGGAAGGGTGAGGGGCAACGCACAAGGCCTGACCAAGCGCCAGTTGCTTCCCGCCACCACGGTCAGTCGATCGCGTGAACTGCGCCAGAATGCCGGTGAGCCCGAACGCAGGCTGTGGCGCGCGCTACGCGAGGCGCTGCCGGGCATGAAGTTCCGCCGCCAGGTTCCAATGGGCCCGTACCATGTGGACTTCTGTTCTCATACGGCACGGCTGGTCATCGAAATCGACGGCGACGATCATGCGGCGAAACTGGAAAGCGACGCCGCGCAAACCCGTTTCCTTAAACATGAAGGCTATAACGTGATCCGCTTCGCCAATGCCGATGTGATGACCGATCTCGACGGTGTCGTGATGGCTATCGGCGCGCGGACGGCGCATACGCAAAAGGGCCGCCCGTGATGGTCGGCCCCCTCACCCTCCCACGACCTTCGGTCGCGGGGCCCTCCCTCTCCCACAAGGGGAGAGGGAGTAGAAGCTCACTCCGCCTCTTCGAACTGGTCGACGGCGTTCTGTGCGGTGGCCGACAGGCGGACCTTGTCGCCCTCGACCTCGGCGACCAGGCCGATCGGCAGGTAATGATGCTTGGCGCCCTGCCCGTCCTGGGTCTGGGGGCTGTCGTTCTTGGTCAGCTTGATGCGGTCGCCCTGGACGTGGTCGACGGTGCCGACATGGACGCCGTCCGCACCGATGACTTCCGCATGTTCCTTGATCTGGCTGACATCGACCATCTTAAGTCTCCTGTGTTGGGTTCGGTTTCGGAACGCGCAAAGCCGGAATTGGTCGCATGACATCGGCGTTCATCATGTACGTGGTCGCCGGTATGCTCGGCGGAGTCGGTGCGATCCTGTTGCTGCAGCTCCGCACGCCCCGATCGGAGCAGGGCCGCTACGCCCGGCTGATCGCGGGCACCATGTTCGCCATGGGCGGCATCATCCTCGCCGGTTTCGCCACCGCTTTGCGCTCCTGGGCGAGCAGCGGCTGAACCGGCCTTCACCCTTTTCACGTCATTCGTATTTGGAGTAACCCCGATGCCTCTCCTCCAAGCCTCCAAGCAGTATAAGCCCTTCGAATACCCCTGGGCGTTCGAGTTCTGGAAGCGTCAGCAACAGCTCCACTGGCTGCCCGAAGAGGTGCCGCTGGGCGAGGATTGCCGCGACTGGGCGCAGAAGCTGACCGATCATGAGCGCAACCTGCTGACCCAGATCTTCCGCTTCTTCACGCAAGCCGACGTCGAGGTGCAGGACTGCTATCACGAGAAGTACGGCCGGGTGTTCAAGCCGACCGAGATCAAGATGATGCTGACCGCCTTCTCCAACATGGAGACGGTGCATATCGCCGCGTACAGCCATCTGCTCGACACGATCGGCATGCCCGAGAGCGAATATGGCGCCTTCCTCGAATATGCCGAGATGAAGGACAAGCATGACTATATGCAAAATTTCGGCGTCGACAGCGACGAGGACATCGCGCGCACGCTGGCGATGTTCGGCGGCTTCACCGAGGGCGTTCAGCTGTTCGCGTCCTTCGCGATGCTGATGAATTTCCCGCGCTTCAACAAGATGAAGGGCATGGGCCAGATCGTCAGCTGGTCGGTGCGCGACGAGAGCCTGCATTGCGAGGGCATCATCCGCATGTTCCACGCCTTCTGCCAGGAGCGCCAGTGCCTGACCAAGGCGGTGAAAGACGACATCGCCGATGTGTGCCAGACGACGATCCGCCTGGAGGATAATTTTATCGACCTCGCCTTCGAAATGGGCCCGGTCGAAGGGATGAAGCCCAAGGAGATCAAGAAGTATATCCGCTACATCGCCGACTGGCGTCTGGGCCAGCTGGGGCTGAAGCCGATCTACATGATCGACGAGCATCCCCTGCCCTGGCTGACCCCGCTGCTCAACGGCGTGGAGCATGCCAACTTCTTCGAGACGCGCGCGACCGAATATTCCAAGGCGGCGACGCGCGGCCAGTGGAACGACGTCTGGGACGCGTTCGACACCCGCCAGAAGGCCAAGACCGCCAAGGCGGCGAACGAAGAGCCGGGCGAGACCGGCGACATGTTCTCGGCCGCGGGTGTCGCGGCGGAGTGACCTTCGAGAGGGCGGGCTTCGGCCCGCCCTTTTTTCGTTCACGCGAAGACGCGATGGCGCGAAGAAGGTTGGTTCGCGCGGAGGTGCGGAGGGCGCGGAGAAGAAGGACGGGAGGCCAATCTTCCAATCCCCGTTCAGCCTGAGCGAAGTCGAAGGCCACGGGACAACGCTTGTCCCATTTACGGAATCAGACATGGCCTGCGGCCGAAGGGCCTGTGAGGGAATGTTCGCCCTTGGCCTTCGACTTCGCTCAGGCTGAACGAAGGGAGGGGAAAGCGGATAGCGCCTTTCAAAACTCCTCTGCGTCCTCCGCGCCTTTGCGCGAACCAGAAACCTCTACGTCCCCGTAAGAACCGAAACCCTTCGCGCCATCGCGCCTCTGCGCGAACCAAAACCTACCGCCCCACCCTGGTCGGCGCATGAAAGTCCGCAGGCTTGCCCATGATCCAGCGCAGGAACCGGACCATGTCAGGGTGCGCCCGCAGCACCGCGAAATCCGAATAGTCCCGCGCCAGTTCCGCATTGGTCAACGTCGCGTGGATCGTGCGATGACAGATCGGATGCACCGGCACCGTGTCGCGCCCGCCCTCGCTTTTGGGCACGGGGTGATGCCACTCGACCTTCACCCCTAGCGGTCGCTCGCATAGCGCACAGGTCGGGGGTGGCGCCGCCGCCACCCGCTCCGCCGCTGCGGCCAAACCCGCCTTGCGCTTTACCCGTCCGACCATCACGGCCGATATGGGAAGCGTTCCCCCAAAGGAAAACGGGGTCCGGCATCGCTGCCGAACCCCGCCACCTTAAGCCAACTGGATCCGTAAGGGATCAGAAGTGTGCGACCACACCCGCCATCGGACGGAACGAGTGGGCGTCGTCGAAGGTCGAAACTTCCAGACGCAGACGCAGACCCGAGTTGCCGGTCAGGCCGCCCAGACCGATGTCCTTCGGGCCGACTTCGGCGCCGACGCCGTACACGGTCGCGTGATAGTCACGCTTCAGGTCACCAGTGACGCCCGGTGCGAAGTTGTGGAAGTTGTTCCAGCGATAGCCGACCTTGCCGTAGAACAGGCCGCTCTCACCGGCGCGGAAGCCCGCGCGGCCATAGGCGCCATACTGCCAGTCGATGTCACCCGACACGCCCTTGGCGACCGCGCCCTCGGCGCCGACGAACACGGGGCCCAGCGGAACGTTGAAGCCGACGATACCCTCGACCAGCGCGCCGTCCAGGTTATAGCCCTTGGGCTGCGCGGGGATGCCGGCGACCGACTGGCGATCGAACTGCTCCCAACCACCCATCACTGCGACATAGGGCTCGATACCGAAGGCGCGGGTGCCGTCGGGAGCGGTCGCGGTGTCGGCGGCGGGCGCCATCGTGTCGGTGGTGTTCATGTCCTGCGCCATGGCGGGCACGGCAACGAACGCGGCCGCCGCAGCGGCGACGAGGGAAAGCTTACGCATGTGAGATACCCTTCTCTTATTCTATGTGGGGCGGCGGGTCGAACCGCTCAGCCCAGGCCCGCTTAACCGGCAAAACCGAACGCGGTTGCACAGAAGTGACATTTTTGGTCGCGTTATTGGAACATGTTGCCGTGATGCCACAGTTCCTGTCACTTGGATGAACCAATTGCGGGCAGAATGCGGCAAGCTTGGATTCGTGCCGCCTTTTGGCCGCGAAATCCCGTTCGGCTCATCGAATTGCGGTACAGCGAAGCGATTCGCCGGTAGGCCGTGTCAAAACCACCGTATCGCCCTTGCCACGCAGGTCGTGCTCCATACCGGCATAATGGATGCCGGAGGCCACCCGATGCCCCTCCATGCGCAGTTCGAGGTCCTCGATCCGCATCAGGGCGCTATCGTCGCGATTGTCGAAGCGGACCCAGAAGCGGCTGCCATTGTCGCACTGAAAGCTGGTGGACATCATCGGCGGCATGGCGTCGCGCGGGTCGGGCATGTACGAACACCCGACCAGTACGGCACCGCCCGCCGCCAGGGCGATGGGCAGCCGGCTCATGGACGCAGCGCGGCGTCGTCGGCTTCGTCGATATCCCCATCGGCGACGACGTCGTCCTCGAAATCCTCCTGAAGATCGTCCTCGTCGACATCCTCTTCGTCCATGTCGACCGAGGCGTCGGTTTCGCCGACCTCTTCGGAATCCATCGCGATCTCGTCGATCGGCTCGTCCTCGACGCTGTCGTCGCCCAGATCGGGTTCGATATCGGTCAGCAGGACGCCGTCGCTGGGACCATCGCGCGTGACCTCCAGGATCTCGGCGCGCTGGCTTTCGTCATAGCCTTCCTCATCGAAACCATCGTCGCCCGATCCCTGGCTGGGAACCTGATGTCCGCCCATGCTTGCCTCCTGTCCTCGATTGCGAAGGTGGAACGGTGCGGATGTCGGGGCGGTTCCCGGAATGACCAGGATCGGGGCGGCGGGATCAGAGCGGGCGGAACATGCGCCCCCGCTCGGTGACGAAGACCACTGCGAACGCGACGACCCCGGCGAGCAGGAACCCCAGCACCAACGGCCCCGCCGTCCCGTCAAAGGCCTGGCCGATGCCCGCGCCGATGATCGAGCCGATGGTAACGCTGGTGAAACCCTGCACGCTGGACGCGGTGCCGGCGATGCCGCCCATCCGTTCCATCGCCATCGCCGAGAAGTTGGAAGTCGCCAGGCCGAAACAGGCCATGGTGATCCCCTGCAACACCGCGAAGGCGACCAGCGTCTCGAAGCCCAGCGCGATCAACGCGACGTGCAGCGCCGACACCGCGATCAGGATCGACACCGCGCTATGGCTGATCAGCCGGGTGCCCAGCCGCATCACGATCCGCGAATTGAGCAGATTGGCCGCCGCCATCGTCATGGAGGTGGTGGCGAAGATCAGCGCAAGCAGCTTTTCACGGCCGAACGTCACCGCCATGATCGGCTGGATCGAGTTGAGATAGCCATACAGTGCCGCCATCAATGCGGTCGCCGCCAGCGTATAGCCCAGCGACAGCCGATCGGTCGCCGTCTCGCGCCATCCGCTCCAGATACGGCTGGGCGAGATGGGCAGTTGCGCCTCGGGTGCCAGCGTCTCGGGCATGCGCGCGGCAAACCAGAGCAGGACCAGCCCTGACAGGCCCGCGATCGTCCAGAAGATCAGTCGCCAATTGCCGAACAGCAGCACCAGCTCGCCAAAGGCGGGCGCCAGGATCGGCACGACCATGAAGACCATGAAGGCGATCGACATCACCTGCGCCATCGCGCGGCCATGGTAGCAGTCGCGGACCAGCGCCACGGTCGCCACCCGGGTCGCGGCGATCGCCGCGCCCGCGCAGACCCGCGCGATCATCAGCAGCACGAAGCTGCCCGCCATCGCGGCGGCGGCATTGGCGACGATATAGATGACCAGCGCGACGATCAGCACCCGCCGCCGGCCATAACGATCGGCCAGCGGCCCGTGCACCAGCTGCGCCACGCCGAACCCGATCAGAAAGGCGGTGACGACGAACGGCCGCACGGCGGGCGCGGCGTGCAGCGCTTCGCCAATGGCGGGGAGCGCGGGCAGCATCGAGTCGATCCCCAACGCGGTCAACGCCATCAGCGCGGCGACCAGAAGGACGAACTCGACAAACCCGATCGGCGCGCCGGGGGGTTCGGCGGTGACGGGCGTCACCGGATCAGCGGAACGGGAATCGGACATGATGTCTGCCACATAGGGACGATCGGCGGGCAGGGGAACCGGTAAACATGACCGACGTCGATCAGCACCCTCCGACGCTTTCCCTTATGGCTTCGAACGGGAATTGCTGGGTGGGATGACGATCAGGCCGTGACCGTCTCGCTCGCGTCGTCGCCGACGATCCGCATGATCATCGTGTACGAACTGAGCACGGGGGTTCCGATCGAATGAGACACATGAACCCCGTTTTCGAAGCGATGCTGCGTCGCGCCGGCAAAGGCCTCCAGCGGGAGCGGGAATTTGGCATTCGGGTTGTGAAATACCTGCAGTTCGTCGGACCATCGTTCCTCGTTGTCCGCAACGACTTCATCACAGAATCGTGTACCGATCACCGCATTGGGATCAGGATCGAGGCGAAAACCCACGCGATAATAACGGTGGTCTGCCGGCGCGAACCCCGCATCGACACCCATTCGATCAAATTTCGCGAGCGTGCCAGCGTTGGAAAACACAACTGCGGAAATGTTTTCCGCACCGGGAAGATCGAAAAATCCGGTTTCTATCACTTTGGTTTTGAATGTGTGAGGGTCGATTTTCACGGTCCGGATCGACAATGCCCCGTCGACCAATTCCCACTCGATACGATGGCCGTACAGGTAAATCCAAAGCGCTTCCTGCGTATAGGTCATGGAGCCTATTTCACCGTCGCCGCCGGGCTTATGAAAATCGGCGACCGCCAATGCGAACGGTTTGCCGGCGCCCGGCCCTCGTTCCCAATAGCTCTCGCCATGGGCATTCTTCTTTTGAAGTTTGGCGGTCAGCGCCCCGCCGAACTTCATGGGCATATAATCGGCGAGGAAGGCCTTCATTGCGTCCGGGGTTTGCGGATCGGGATGATCGGCCAGCACGCCCCCGCCGGATGGCGCACATGTGGTTGCTTCAACCGTGAATTCTCCCTTGGGCGACACGATGTAAAAGTCCGGCGCTTCAGGTTGCGTAACATCGTAACCCAATTCGCGAAACACGGCCCAAAGATACAACTCCCACAGGCGCTGGTCGAACTGACTGGTCTGGAATTCCTTGACGAAGTGCGGATCGGAGGGCGCCAACCAAGGCCCAAGTTCCTTGAACACGGCGCGCGCTGGTGCGCGACCAAGTGTGTCAATCAGCAACCTGAAATTCGGATGAAGTGTTTCCGCTTTGGTCCCGGCGGGCACCGACAGCAGATCGGTCGGATAATTTGTCTCATCGCCTTGCGTGCCCAGCAGATCGAGGTCGTCCTCGGTCACCGCTTTGGCGATACGTTCGCGCAATGCGACAGTTGCATAAGCTACGGACCGCAAACTCCCATCAATGTCTACCGAACGAAAGCGCCCATTGCGATCGCGCGCCAGCAGCGACCAATAATAATCATCATCCTGCCAGTCGCGTGCGACGACCCCGATCACGCGCTCTTCATTGTCTGCCCAATACCCTACCTCCTCATAAAGATAGGGCGCAGGTGATCTTCGGGTGCCAATCGCCAGAAGATTGAAGCGGGACCGAGAAAGTGGCTTGCTCAGCTTTTCGCGCTCACGCCGCACATCTCGCTTCGCCTTTGCTTCACCCATGGTCGCGGCTCTCCCAAACTCGTTAAAAGTTACGAGCAGCACGAATGTCAGGCAACGACGATCAGAACCAAAGTGAAGGGAACTGGCAGGCGAAAAAGACGCTTCAACACCCTATTCAGCCCCCCTACAGTTTAAAAAGTGAATGATCGCCCTCGCTGTATCACCGACCTGCAATGCCACGGAGCCTGTCATGACGAACGCGTTTTCCCGTATCGGCCTGACCCTCCCCCTCCTCGCCGCGCTCGCCCTGTCGGCCTGCGATCGGCCGACCGAGGGGACTTCGATCTCGATCAACAGCGCGGACGGACAGACGCTGGCGGCGGTCGATGGCAAGTCGGGGGAGGTGAAGCTGGCGCTGCCCGGCTTTTCCGGCGCGTTCAAGCTGCCCAAGATCTCGCTGGAGGCGGATAATTTCGAGTTGAACGGCGTGCACCTTTATCCCGGCTCGAAGATCCGCAACGTCGATGTCGGCAATGGCCGTGACAAGGCCTTCACCATGACCTTCGACAGTCCAGCCGATCCCGCCACGGTGCGCGGCTGGTTCCGCGAGAAGATGGGCGAGGCCGACTTCACCCTGACCGATCAGGGGTCCGCGCTGGGCGGCAAGACGGCGGAGGAAAAGCCGTTCCGGCTGGAGCTACGCCCCGAGGGCGGCGACCGATCGACGGGGACGATCACGCTGGGCGGATAAGCCGCCCTGTTCCCTGCGACGACGACGCGGTATAGCCCCGGGTCTATTCGCTTTTTTGGACATATTGCCATGACCGACACCCGCTCCGCCGAGGTCCCGACTCTCAGCCTCGCCGATCAGGACCGCGACCCGCAAGCCTTCGCCGCCGCGCTGGGCGGATCGTTCGAGCGGTTCGGTTTCGCGATCGTCGCCGACCATGGCGTGCCCGGCGAACTGATCGACCGCGCCTGGGCGCAGACCAAGGCGCTGTTCGACCTGCCCGAGGAGGAGAAGCGCGGCTATCACGTCCCCGGCGGCGGCGGCGCGCGCGGCTATACCCCCTTCAAGACCGAGATCGCCAAGGATGCGCACGTCGTCGACCTCAAGGAATTCTGGCATGTCGGCCGCGAACTGCCCGAGGGGCACACCTATGCCGACCGGATGCCCGCCAATATCTGGCCCGAGCGGCCGGAAGGGTTCCGCGACGATTTCCTCGAACTCTTCGCCGCCTTCGACCGGGCGGGCGACCGGCTGCTCTCGGCGATCGCGCGGCATTTGAAGCTGGAGCCCAACTGGTTCGACCCGGCGGTGAAGGACGGCAATTCGGTGCTGCGCCTGCTCCATTATCCGCCGATCCCGGCGGATGCCGAGGGCGTGCGGGCGGGTGCGCATGAGGACATCAACCTGATCACCCTGCTGCTCGGCGCGGAGGAAGCGGGGCTGGAACTGCTCGACCGCGATTCGGGCGAGTGGCTGGCGATCCGCCCGCCCGAGGGCGCGATGGTCGTCAATGTCGGCGACATGCTGCAGCGGCTGACCAACCATGTCCTGCCCTCGACCACGCACCGGGTGGTCAACCCGCCGGTCGAACGGCGCGGCTTCTCGCGCTACTCGATGCCGTTCTTCCTGCATCCGGCGCCGGACTTCCTGATCGAGACGCTGCCGGGGACGGTCAGCGCGGAGAATCCGAACCGCTATCCGACGCCGATTACGGCACATGATTATCTGTATGAGCGGTTGGTGGAGATCGGCTTGATCAAGAAGTGAGGGGGTGGGCTCGGTGAGACACCGCCCTCCCCCAGCCCCTCCCGCCTGCGGGAGGGGAGCGGCAAGAGCCCAGGTTTGAATTTTAAAACTCCCCTCGCGCAAGCGAGTTTCAGGTCGATCATGCCCCCGGCATGACCTAAACGATGCGGGGCATCGTTTACCTGAAACTGGGCTGGGGGAGGGTAAGGGGCCTCGCAGAGACCTTACCCCTCCCCCAACAAATCACCCCAGAATATGCATGAGCAACGGCTGCCCCACCAAGCTCTGGCTCCCCCGCAATCGCTCCAGCGCCTGCGCCACCGCGCGTTCCGGCCCTTCATGCGTGACCATCGCGATCATCACGCCGCCGTCCGCCGCTTCGCCGCGCTGGATCAGGCTTTCGATCGACACGCCCGCATCGCGCATCGCCGCGGCGATCTCGGCCAGCACGCCGACCTTGTCCTGCACGGTGAAGCGCAAGTAAGCGCGGCCCCGCCGCTCGCCGCTATCAGCCTTCGTCGCGGCGGTCAGCTCATGCGCGGGCATGGCGAAAGACGCGCCATATTCGCCGCGCGCGATGTCGATCAGGTCGGCGACCACCGCGCTGGCGGTCGGGCCATCGCCCGCGCCCGCGCCCTGGAACAGCAACCGGCCGACAAAATTGCCCTCCGCCACGACCGCGTTAGTCGAGCCGGTGACATGCGCCAGCGGATGGTCGAGCGGGACAAGATGCGGGTGCACCCGCTGGAACAGGCCGTTCGCCCCCTCCTCCGCCACGCCGACGAGGCGCACGCGATAACCGAGCGACGCCGCCTGCGCGATGTCGGCGGCCAGCACATGCCGCACGCCGCCGATTGCGACATCGTCGAACGCCGGCTGGGTGCCGAAGGCGATGGCGGCCAGGATCGACAGCTTGTGCGCAGCATCGACGCCATCGATGTCGAAGCTGGGATCGGCCTCGGCGTAGCCCAGCGCTTGCGCCTCCGCCAGAACCTCGGCGAAGTCGCGGCCTTCGGCCTCCATCTTGGACAGGATGAAATTGCAGGTGCCGTTGAGGATGCCATAGACGCGCGCGATGGCATTGGCCGCCGCGCCCTCGCGCAGCCCCTTGATGACCGGGATGCCGCCCGCGACCGCCGCCTCGAACTTCAGCGGGGCGTTCGTCTCTTCGGCCTTTTGCGCCAGCTCCAGCCCGTGATGCGCCAGCATCGCCTTGTTGGCCGTCACGAAGCCACGCCCCGCCCCCAGCGCGGTGCGTGCCAGGGTCAGCGCCGGACCATCCGATCCGCCGATCAGCTCGACCACGACGTCGGCGTTCGGATGCGAGGCGAGCGCGGCGGTATCGTCGACCCATTCGAAGCGCGACAGATCGACGCCACGATCCTTGGTCCGGTCGCGGGCGGAGACGGCGACGATCTCGATCGGCCGGCCGGCGCGCCGGGTAATCAGGTCACGGTTCGCATCGAGCAGGCGAATGACGCCGCCCCCCACCGTGCCCAGTCCCGCCAAAGCCACCCGCAATGCGTCGCCCATCTTCGTTTCCCATATCCTTGAGCGTTCGTAAGACCCGGCGCGGTAGCGGATAGAAACGGTCGCTGTCGAGCAACTTCAGGACCTTTTATTGCTCAAATGGTGATAAGTCTCTATGACGCCTCGCATGACTCCCCCTGATTTCGTGGTCATCGACGTCGAAACCGCCTGTTCGCGTACCAGCAGCATCTGCCAGATCGGCATCGTCGGCTATGCCGCCGGGGTCGAGGTGCTCGCCTATGAAACGCTGGTCGACCCGTGCGACGATTTCAGCAGCTTCAACATCGGCATCCACGGCATCACCGCCGACCATGTGCTGGGCAAGCCGACCTTCGCAGCGCTGCACCCCGAGCTGGCCGCGCATCTGGGCGGGCGCGTGACGGTGGCGCATTCGGGGTTCGACAAGGGCGCGCTGGGCCGTGCGTGCGAGCGCGATGCCCTGCCCCCGATCGCGGCGCGCTGGCTGGACAGCGTGACGATCGCCAGGCGCGCCTGGCCCGAGCTTCCGAACCACAAGCTCAACACGCTGGCGGCGTTTCTGGAGCTGGAGCACCGCCATCACGACGCGTTGAGCGATGCGCGCGCCGCAGGGCAAGTGGTGCTGCGGGCAATGGCGCAAACGGGTTTGTCGCTGACCGACTGGTTCACCCCGCCCCTCTCGGCGCGTGCCCTGCGCAAGGTGCTACGGGCGGATCAGGCGTAGTATAATCCCCCCCCCCCCCCGGCACGGGGGTGGCAGGGCGCAGGCCTGACGGAGGGGGCTTTCCGCCCGCGACATCCTTTGCGGCCATCCCCCTCCACCGTGCTTTTTTTTTTTTTTTTTTT
>NZ_JBNNOB010000110.1:0-12926 GCF_050274375.1 Sphingomonas sp. NPDC019816 | reverse complement strand
TGGGCGCTGCACATTCCGGGGTCGAACAACCCGACCGGCGTCGACGTGAAGGGTGAGCAGGATACGGTACCCTTCCACCCCTATTACACCGCCAAGGATGCGGTGGGCCTGGGCGTCTTCCTGCTGGTCTTCGCCAGCCTGCTGTTCTTCTTCCCCAATTATCTGGGCCATCCGGACAATTACATCCCGGCCAACCCGCTCTCGACCCCGGCGCATATCGTGCCCGAATGGTATTTCTGGCCCTTCTACGCGATCCTGCGCGCCTTCACCGCCGACTTCATCCTGCCCGCCAAGCTGTGGGGCGTGCTGGCGATGTTCGGGTCGATCCTGTTGCTGTTCTTCCTCCCCTGGCTGGACAGTTCGCCGGTGCGCTCGAACAATTTCCGGCCCAAGGCGCGGGTCGCCTTCTGGGTACTGGTGGTCGATGTGCTGCTGCTCGGCTGGTGCGGGGGATCGCCCGCGACGCCCTTCTTCATCATCCTCAGCCAGGTGACGGCGGCCTATTATTTCCTCCACTTCCTGGTGATCCTGCCCTGGATCGCCCGGACGGAGCGGCCGGCGCCGCTGCCCAACTCGATCACCGAGGCGGTGCTGGCCAAGCATGGCGGCACGGCCCCCACCAAGTCGGCGCTCACCCCTTCGGCCTCGGCCTGACGCGAACCGAGAGAGGATAAAAGAACATGGTTCGTGGCATCGCATTCCTGGTCGGGGCGGCCTTCACCTTCGTCCTCGCCATCGCGCTGTGGGGCAGCATCTCGGGACTCGTCTCCGAGCCGCCCGTCCCCACTGCCGAGGAGGAATTCCACCTTCACCCCAAGGAAGCCCATCTGGCGTCCGACGGTATCTTCGGCCGGTTCGACCGCCGCCAGCTGCAGCGCGGCTTCCAGGTCTATAAGGAGGTCTGCGCCGCCTGCCACTCGCTGCGCCTCGTCGCGTTCCGCGACCTGAAGGACCTCGGCTACAACGATCCCGAGATCAAGGCGATCGCCAACCAGTGGGTAATCGAACAGCCGAGCATCAATCCTGAGACGGGCGAGGCGACGACGCGCAAGAACGTGCCCGCCGACCACTTCCCCTCGCCCTTCGCCAACGAAGTCGCGGCGCGCGCGGCGAACAACAACGCGCTGCCGCCGGACCTGTCGCTGATGACCAAGGCGCGGCATGACGGCACCAATTCCGTCTATTCGCTGATCGGCCCCGACGCTTATCGCAACCAGCCGGCCGCGCTGCTGCGCCAGTTCCCCGACGCCAAGACGCCGAGCGGGCTGCACTACAATCCCTATTTCGCGAACCTGAACATCGCGATGCCGCCGCCCATCACCCAGGACGGTCAGGTGCAATATGCCGACGGCACGCTGGCCACCCGCGACCAGATGGCCAAGGACGTCGCCGCCTTCCTGACCTGGACCGCCGAGCCCAAGCTGGAATCGCGCCACGCGGCGGGGATCGGCGCGTTCGTCTTCATCCTGGTCTTCTGCTTCCTGGCCTGGGGCGCCTATCAGAATGTCTGGCGCGACGTGAAGCATTGAGACTGGACTTGCCAATGTGAGTACCTGGGGCGGCCTTCCGATAGGGAGGCCGCCCTCTTCTTTTTGGCGACGGGGAGCATGTCGAGTTTCCGTTCAGGCTGGTCGAGGTCGAAGCCTATGCTTTGATTGCTTTTGGGAGAGGGATTCCCGTGGCCTTCGACTGCGCTCAGGCTGAACGGAGGTCGGTATGGTGGGCCTTACAATCGGCGCTTTTTGAGGGCCCCTCCTCTAAACAGCCACCACCTTCCTCCCCTCCGTTCAGGTTGAACGAAGTCGAAGCCCACGCTCCCACCCACGCCTCGATCCCTTTTGGGAGAGGGATTCCCATGGCCTTCGACTTCGCTCAGGCTGAACGGGGGTGGGTATGGTGGGCTTTGTCGTTGGCGTTGGTTGGAAGTCCCCCATCAACCCCCGCCACGTTCTCTCCCCCTCCGTTCGGGCTGAGCGAAGTCGAAGCCTACGCCCGGTCCCGCGCCTCATTCCCCGCCAAGTAGGTGATCGCCATGGCCCTCGACCCTGTCCAAGCGAACCAAAGCGCAAATACGGAAAGACCAAGCAAAGGCCAGCGATCCTGCCCTACCCCCTTTACCCTCGCACGCTCCGGGGCCATTAGGCCGCGCATGAGCGCCAATGACGATCTCAAAGCCCTGATCCGCACGATCCCGGACTTCCCCAAGCCCGGCATCCAGTTCCGCGACATCACCACCCTGTTGCTCGACCCCGGCGGCTTCGCGCTGACCATCGAGCGGATGGCCGCCGCGACGCGAGGGGAAATCGACCTCGTCGCCGGTATCGAGGCGCGCGGATTCCTGTTCGCCGCCGCGCTCGCCGCGCCGCTCAAGGCCGGCGTCCTTTTGATCCGCAAGGACGGCAAGCTGCCCGGTGCGACCATCGCCGAGGATTATGCGCTGGAGTACGGCCAGGACCGGATCGCCATCCACGAGGACGCGCTGGTCCCCGGCGCGCGCGTCCTGCTGGTCGACGATCTGATCGCCACCGGCGGCACCGCGCGGGCCGCCGTCCGGCTGATCCGCAAGGCGGGCGGCGTGGTCGAGCAGGCGCAGTTCCTGGTCGATCTGCCCGATCTCGGCGGTGCCGATGCCTTGCGCGAACAGGACATCGCCGTGGACGCACTGGTGTCCTTCCCCGGTCACTGATGCGGCTCGCGCTGTATGAGCCCGACATCGCGGGCAATGTCGGCACGCTGATCCGCACCGCTGCCTGTTTCGGGGTGGTGGTCGACCTGATCGAGCCGATGGGCTTTCCCTATTCGGACCGCGCACTGGCCCGCTCCGCGATGGACTATGCCGACCGCGCCGAGGTGGTGCGGCATGCCGATTGGGATGCGTTCCGCGCCGCTATGCGCGGGAGGATCGTGCTGGCGACCACGCTGGGGGCGTTGCCGCTGCCCGAGGTGCGGTTCCGGGCCGACGACGTGATCCTGCTCGGCTCCGAGGGGGCCGGCGTACCCGCCGCCGTCCACGACGCCGCCGACATCCGGGTCCGTGTGCCGATGCGCGCCGGCGTCCGCTCGCTCAACGTCGCGATCACCGGGGGTATCCTGATGGCCGAGGCGCGCCGTCAGACCGGGTGGGCGCAAATCGCCGGTTGACCCGGCCGGCTCCCCCTGCCCAGAACGAACCCGTCATGACCATCCGCACCCCCGACATCGCGCTCGACGCCGAGCAGGACGCCGCCCGCCTCTGGTTCGAGTCCCTGCGCGACCGCATCTGCGCCACGTTCGAGGCGATCGAACGCGAGGCGGGCTCGGGCGCGGCCTTCACCTATACCGCCTGGGATCGCACCGACCCCAGCGGCGAGGCCGGTGGCGGCGGCGTGCGCGGGGTGATGAGGGGTCGCGTCTTCGAAAAGGTCGGCGTCAACGTCTCGACCGTGGGCGGAACGTTCGAGGGGCCGTTCGCCCAAACGATCCACGGTGCCGGCGACGATCCGCGCTTCGTCGCCACGGGCATCAGCCTGGTCGCGCACATGGCCAATCCGCATGTGCCGGCGGTCCATATGAACACGCGCTTCCTGACCACCACGAAACGCTGGTTCGGCGGCGGCGCGGACCTCAACCCGCCGCTGCCGATCGCGCAGGACACCGCGGATTTCCATGCGCGGTTGCAGGCCGCCTGCGACGCGCATGACCCCGAACATTATCCCCGGTTCAAGGCCTGGGCCGACGATTATTTCTATATTCCCCACCGCAAGGTGCACCGGGGCGTCGGCGGCATCTTCTACGACCATCTGGAGGGCGACTTCGCCGCCAATTTCGCCTTCACCCGCGATGTCGGCGAAGCGTTCCTCGACGTCTTTCCGCGCATCGTCCGCCGGCGCATGGGCCTGCCCTTCACCGAGGCCGATCGTGCGGCGATGCTGGCGTGGCGCGGGCGCTATGCCGAGTTCAACCTCGTCTATGATCGCGGCACGCTGTTCGGGTTGAAGACCGGCGGCAATATCGACGCGATCCTGATGAGCCTGCCACCGCTGGCGACCTGGGAATAGGCGGCGATGGCGCTGATCCCCGTCGACCCGGGCGACGTCGCGACGATCGTCACCACGCTGGAGATGCGCGAGCGGCCCCGGCCCCGGCCGATGCCAGCCTCGCCGCTGTCGCTGGTCGCGTGGAAGGCGCCCGACCTCACCAAATACCGCACGCTGTTTCGACGCGTGGGCACGCCGTGGCTGTGGTTCTCGCGACTGGTGATGACGGACGCGGCGCTGGCGGCGATCATCCATGATCCCGCCGTCACCGTGTTCGCGGTGGTCGACCGGACAGGAATCGAGGTCGGCATGCTCGAACTCGATCATCGCCAGCCGGGGGCGTGCGAGATCGGCTATTTCGGGCTGATCCCCGAACTGGCCGGACAAGGCCATGGCCGCTGGCTGATGGCGCAGGCGCTGATGCGCGCCTGGACCGCGCAGGTTGAGCGCGTCTGGGTGCATACCTGCACGCTCGATCATCCCTCCGCGCTCAACTTCTATCGCGCGCAAGGGTTCGCGGCGGTGTCCCGCGCGGTCGAGACCTTTCCCGATCCGCGCAACCTGAGCATCTTGCCCGCCGACAGCGCGCCTCAGATCCCCCGGCTCGCCAACCGGCGATAGGCCGCCACCGCGACCAGCACCTGGGCGAGCCCGGCGGCCATCCCCACCGCCGCCGCCCCAGCCTGGAGAAGCGCGATCGCGACCGCCCCGCCGCCATTCGCGGCGACGCGGTCACTGAGCAGCAGGAAAGGCTGGGCCGCGATCATCCCGCCCAGATAGGTGCACGCGGCCAGCGCCGCCATCGACAGCCCGGTGCCGCGCGTCAGCACCACCGAGCGTGCGATCGCCGCCAGCGCGGGCATCCGCCGCTCGGCGAACAGCACTGGCCCGACCAGCAGCAACCGTCCGGCGACATAAATCCCCGGCAGGATATAGAGCAGCATCCCCGCGCCCGTCGGCAACGCCACCAGGATCATCGCCAGCAGGAAGCGCGGCGCCACCCGCAATGCCAGCTTCAGCGCCTGGCCGACGCTGAACCGTCCGCCGCCGAGCGTCAGGGCATAGAGCGCCGCCGATCCAAACATCCCGATCGCATAGGCCACAAAATACCAGCCGCCATAATGCCCCGCCCAGGCACCGACCGAATCGAACCAGGCCGCGGCGCGCACGGCCGCGTCTCCGGTGTCGGCGTCACCGGGCAATGGCGGCTGCGGCACCAATAGACCGAGCGCCAGCGGCGGCCAGAACAGGAACGGGGCGCCCAGCCGGATCAGCAGATCCCGGTCGCGGCGGAACAGCGCCCACGCATCGCGCAGGGTGGCAACGACATCCAGTCCCATCACGATGTCGACAGACCGCCCGTCGTCGGCCCGCCCACCTGCTCGCCCGCCGTCGCGACATACAGCCGGGCGATGAAGACATAGGCCAGGGTCATGAAGCCCGCGCTGACGACCGCCCCGATCAGCGTGGTCAGCCCCAGCACCAGCGCCTGGCTATCGCCGCCCAGGATCAGGCGGAACAGGATGGCGCTGACGCCCTGCGCGGCCGCAACGGCCACGAAGATCACGATCGCGAACAGGATCGCGACCCCGATCAGCCGCCACGTCATCCCCCTGGTCAGCGCGATCGAACGGCGGATCGCGCCCAATCCCCGCCGCTCGTTGAGGACCACGGCATAGGTCAGCATCAGGCGTGCCATCAGCCAGAAGCCCAGGACCAGCGCGGCCACCCCATAGACCATCAGGAACAGGCCGGCCGCCGGCGGCACGGGGGGCATGAGCGCCGGATTGCCCTGCGCGGCCACGGCCTGCTGGAAATCGAAGCCCGTCAGGCCGAGCACGACGAGCGGCACGAATATCGCCAGCGCGATGACGAGGCCGATCACCACCGCCACGCCCAGCAGCGGCAGGAAACGGCGCATGGCGGTGCGCGAGGCCTCGGCCGAAGTCGTCGCCGGATGCGTGGCCAGCGCCATGATCGCCAATTGCGCCCAGATACCCAGGACGACCGATGTCAGCGTGATCAGCAGCCTGGCGCCGCTCGCGCCCACCGACGCCTCAGCCATGCCCATCTGCGGCGCGAATATCGCCTGGAGCACGGCGGGGAGGATGAAGCCGATCGCAGCGAAGGGCGCCAGCATCCCGACCCTGCCCGCCAACACCTGCTGAGTGCTGTCCCACACCGATCCGATTCTGACCGTCATCCTGGCCTCCCTGTCGCAAGCGATCGCGCCGCGCGATCATTCCCCCGCCTCTTCGCCTAACCGATCGTCCGCCGCAACGCCATCGCCCGCGCAGGACAGCCGCGCCGTCCGGCGCACCGGCTTGCATCCCCGGAGCACAGGGCGCAGATAGCCGCCATCGTGACCCAGGCCCCGCAGATCCCCGATATCGAATGGCGCGTCAGCGCCGGCCAGACCCCCTATGATCAGGCGCTGGCCGAGATGGAGGCGCGCGCCGCCGCCGTGGCGGCAGGCGAGGCGCGCGAGCTGGTGTGGCTGCTGGAACATCCGCCGGTCTATACGGCGGGGACCAGCGCCGATCCGGTCGAGCTGGTCGATCCGCGCTTTCCCGTGTTCCAGACGGGGCGCGGCGGCAAATATACCTATCACGGGCCTGGCCAGCGCACCGGCTATCTGGTGCTGGACCTGAACAAACGCGGGCGCGACGTGCGCCATTTCGTCCATAGCCTGGAGGACTGGCTGATCGCCGCGCTCGCCCGGCTGGGCGTCCATGCCTTTCAGGCGGACGGGCGCGTCGGCATCTGGACGCGCGATGGCGGGCCGGAGGCCAAGATCGGCGCAATCGGCGTGCGGGTGCGCCGCTGGGTCACGCTGCACGGCTTCGCGATCAACGTCGCGCCCGACCTGTCCCATTTCGGCGGGATCATACCCTGCGGCCTGCCCGAGTTCCCGGTCACCAGCCTTTTTGCGCTGAACGGTGTCGACTCGTTGGAAACCTTTGACGAGGCGCTTGCGTTCACCTTTCCGGCCTTTCTCAACACGCTTGCTCCGGTCCGACAAAACGAGGCTTGAGGACCGGGCGGTATCCGATTAATGTCCACCCCGATTTGGGTATTAGGGCCAGCAAGCCGTTCCAAATCCTAAATATCAAGGGAGCTTCCAATGCGTGCAATCATCTCCAAGGTCCTGATGGGCTCGGTCATCGCCGGCGCGGCGCTCGCGGTTTCGGCTTGCGGCTCGAAGACCGAGAACACCACCGACGCGAACATGGTCACCGACATGAACGCGACCGAAGGCATGGACACCACCACCGACAACATGACCGCCGTCGACGGCACCATGAACGGTGGCATGATGGCCAACGACACCATGGGCAACGACATGATGATGTCGAACGACACCATGATGACCAACATGTCGAACGCCATGTAATCATCGTCGGGGTCACCCCCACGATGAAGGGGCCGTCCGGGCGACCGGGCGGCCCCTTTTCATTGGTGCGTGGATTGGTGTGATCTTGCGCGAGGGGGGTTCGAAGCGGCGACGTCGGCCGACTACACGAACGGGTCTGAATGCCCTGATCTCGTTACTTTTCGGGAACGACGCGACGACCGGCGATTGCGCGATCGGTGACGATTTTCATTGGGTCGCATCCCGAAAAGCGCTATGTTCGCGATGCTTTTCGAAGCCCTACGGGGGAAGGATCACATAGAGATGAAGGTGGTGCGTACCGCGCTGGCGGCCGGCGTGGCGTTTTGGGGGATGGGTGCCGCGGCACCCGCATCGGCGCAGTTCTTCCTGCAGCCCTACAACTTCCAGGGAAAGCCCGTTCGCGGCGACGAACCCGGCATCGGCCAGCCCCTGCCGGGCGCGACCCCGGCGGAGCTGCGCGCGGGCGTGCTGTGGAATATGCGCTCGGCGCTGAACGTCGCGGCGTTGCAATGCCAGTTCGAACCGATGTTGTCCTCGGTCGTCAATTACAACGCGATGCTGAAGGATCACGATTCCGAGCTGAAGGGCGCGTTCGACACGCTGGCGGCCTATTTCAAGCGGACCAGCAAGACCCCGCGTGAGGGCCAGATGGCGCTCGACCAATATGGCACGCGCACCTATTCCAGCTTCTCGTCGGTCGCGGGCCAGCTCGGCTTCTGTTCGACGGCGGGATCGATCGCGCATCAGGCGGTCTTCACCCCGCGCGGCCATCTGAGCGAGGTGGCGGTCGACCGGATGCAGGAACTGCGCAACAGCCTGGTCCCCTATGGCGAGCAGCGTTTTCCGCGCTATGTCGGCCGCGAACAGCGGTTCAACGTGACGATGCCGCGCCTCGATCCGATCTGCTGGAACAAGAAGACCGAATGGGTCGTCAAGAAGTGCGGCGCCCAGAACTGGCCGCCCGTCAGCGCGGCCGGCGCGACCAGCATCGCGGCACGCTGAACCAAAATCGTCCCCGGTACGGGGGGGGGGCAGCGCGGATGCGCTGACGGAGGGGGCTCCGGCCAGGGACGCCCTTTGTGGAACGCCCCCTTCCCGTGTCGGGGAGGATGAAAGCCCCTCTCCCCTTTCGCGCCGGAATTTGCTAGGCGCGCGCCCATGCTCAATCTGAATGGCATCACCGTGCGCCTGGGCGGCCGCACGATCCTCGACGGTGCATCCGCCGCACTTCCCCCCGGCAGCCGCGTCGGCCTGATCGGCCGCAACGGGGCTGGCAAGTCCACGCTCGTCCGCGTGATCGCCGGTCAGCTGGAGGCCGATGACGGCGCGTGCGAAATGCCCAAGGGCGCCAAGCTCGGCTATATCGCACAGGAAGCCCCCGACGGCACCGCCACCCCGTTCGAGACGGTGCTGGCCGCCGATATCGAGCGCGCCGAACTGATGGAGCGCAGCGAGACCGAGAGCGATCCCGAAAAGCTGGGCGACATTTACGAGCGCCTGATCGCGATCGACGCCTATACCGCCCCCGCGCGCGCCTCCAGCATCCTTCAGGGCCTGGGCTTCGACGAGGCGATGCAGGCCCGGCCGCTGTCCAGCTATTCGGGCGGCTGGAAGATGCGCGTGGCGCTCGCCGCCCTGCTCTTCTCGGCCCCCGACGTGCTGCTGCTCGACGAACCGTCGAACCACCTCGACCTCGAAGCGGTGATGTGGCTGGAGGATTTCCTCAAATCCTATCGCGCGACGATCCTGCTGGTCAGCCACGAGCGCGACTTCCTGAACAATGTCGTCGACCATATCCTTCACCTTCAGGGCGGCAAGGTGACGCTCTATCCGGGCGGCTACGATTCGTTCGAGCGCCAGCGCGCCGAGCGGATGGCGCAGCTCGCCGCCGCCAAGGCGAATCAGGACGCGCAGCGCGCCAAGCTGCAGGACTATATCGCCCGCAACTCGGCCCGCGCCTCGACCGCCAAGCAGGCGCAGAGCCGCGCCAAGATGCTGTCGAAGATGCAACCGATCGCCGAGATGGCGAACGATCCGTCGCTGTCCTTCGACTTCCCCGATCCCGACCAGCTGCGCCCGCCGCTGATCACGCTGGACCTGGCGAGCGTGGGCTATGCCGAGACGCCGATTCTGAAGCGGCTGAACCTGCGCATCGACCCGGACGATCGGATCGCGCTGCTGGGCCGCAACGGCAACGGCAAGACGACGCTGGCGCGCCTGCTCGCCGCGCAGCTGACGCCGATGGAAGGCGACATGAACGCGTCGGGCAAGATGCGGGTCGGTTATTTCACCCAGTATCAGGTCGAGGAGCTCGACACCGACGATACAGCCCTGGAGCATATGACGCGCATCATGCGCGGCGCGAGCCCGGCGGCGGTGCGCGCGCAGCTGGGACGGTTCGGCTTTTCGGGCGACAAGGCGACGACCAAGGTCGGCAAGCTGTCGGGCGGCGAACGCGCACGGCTCGCACTGGCGCTGATCACCCGCGACGCGCCGCACATGCTGATCCTGGACGAGCCGACCAACCACTTGGACGTCGATGCGCGTGAGGCGCTGGTCCAGGCGCTCAACATGTACAAGGGCACGGTCGTGCTGGTCAGCCATGATCGCCACATGCTGGAGATGACGGCGGACCGGCTGGTGCTGGTCGACAACGGCACCGCCAAGGAATTCGACGGGTCGCTCGACGATTACATCGCCTTCGTCCTGAAGGGCGATGCCGGCCAGGGCGACGCTGCGTCCAAGGCGGACCGGGCGGCGAGCAAAAAGGCCTCGGCCGAGCAGCGCGAACGCTTCAACGCGATGAAGAAGACGCTGCGCGGTATCGAAGACGAAATGGCCAAGCTGACCCGTGAGCGCGACGCGCTCGACAAGGCGATGAACGATCCGGCCTCCGCCGAACCGCGCCATGCGAAGCTGTCGATGGGCGAGCTGAACAAGCGCCGCGCCGAGGTGGTCGACAAGCTGGCCGAGGCGGAAACCCGCTGGATGGAAGCGGGCGAGGCGATGGAGGCGGCGTGATCCGCCCCCTCCGTTCGCATTGAGCGAAGTCGAAATGCGGCGAGGGATTCCCTTGGGCTTCGACTTCGCTCAGCCTGAACGGAGGTTTGGGAGGGGATAGCCAATAAGGTAGGCTGTTCCCCGGCGAAGGCCGGGGGTCCAGTTTCTGCGAACGCTATGGCGCGCAAGCCGGTGCGTGAGAGGCAACAGCCTCGCCCCCTCGAAATCGCCCGGCGACCGGGCCCCGGCCTTCGCCGGGGCGGTCAATGTCAAGCCTCTTCCGAACCCTCGACCGCGTCGTCGCCCTGTGCGGGATTTTCGATCCACGCCTCGACCTCGCCGTTCAGCTTCAGGGTCAGCGGCCGGCCGTGACGGTCGACCTTCTTGCCCAGCGCGACGCGAATCCAGCCTTCGGAAATGCAGTATTCCTCGACGTCGCGGCGCTCATTGCCCTTGAAGCGGATGCCCACGCCCCGCGAGAGCAGGTCCTGGTCGAAATAGGGGCTGTCCGGGTTGGTGGACAGGCGATCGGGAACGGTATCGGTCATGCTCCGCGCCTTACCGCCGATCCCGGCACCCTGCCAAGCAGGGCACCTAAGAAAAAAGCGGCGCCGGGATCGCTCCCGACGCCGCCATGGGCCTTAGTTACAGACCTGGACCGGCACGTTGCGGCCCCAATAGGGGTCCCAGCGCCAGTCGTTCCAGCAGCGCGGCTGATAGCTGCGATACTGATAGGTAACCGCCGGCGGCGCGTAATAGGGATCATAGCCACGGTCGTAATAATAGCCGCGATCATGATAGCGCTGGCGGTTGTTGCTGCTTGCGATCGCCGCGCCGACACCCAGACCCAGGATACCGCCCAGCACCGCGCCGGCGACCGCGTCACCGCCACGATCGCGGTGATAATAGCCGCCACCCCAGCCGCCACGGCCCCAACGCTGTGCCTCGGCCGGTGCCGCAGCGGTCAGCGCGGTCGCACCCAGCGCCAGGCCCAGCCCCAACTTCTTGAACATCCCGTTCATTTCGAACCTCCAATACTGATACGCCCGGTCCGCTGTTCGCAAAAACGCGCATTGTGCGTCCGTGTTGCCTTTCCTGCCACGACGGGGCTGAATGGCGTTGGAATGCCGCGTTTAGTCGCGGTTCAGGAGGAGAGCGGACCATGGCCTATTGGCTGCTGAAATCGGAGGCCGACAGCTATGGCTGGGACGATCTGGTCCGTGACGGCGCGACCGAATGGGACGGTGTGCGCAACGCCGCCGCCGCCAAGCATCTGCGCGCGATGCGGCCGGGCGACTCGGCGCTCTTCTATCATAGCGGCAAGGACAAGGCGACGGTCGGCATCGCGACGATCACCCGCGCCGCCCAGGCCGATGGCGATGACGGCCGCTGGGTCTCAGTCGCGATCGCGCCCGACCGGCCGCTCCCCCGCCCCGTCACGCTGGCGGCGATGAAGGCAGAAGCGCGGCTCGCCAACCTGCCGATGCTTCGCCAGTCGCGGCTGTCGGTCTCTCCGGTCGGGGACGCGGAATGGGCGACCCTGATGGCGATGGCGGGGCTTTAGCCCAGGCTATAAGCGTAGGCCGCCGCCTCGCGGACCTGCTCCGGCGTGGGCCGTACGCCGGTATAGAGGACGAACTGCTCCAGCGCCTGGATGGTCGCCACCTCGGTGCCGGTGATGATCCGCTTGCCCAGTGCTTTCGCCGTTTTCAGGAAGCGCGTTTCGGGCGGATATTGCACCACGTCGAACGCGATCTCGGCCTCCGCGATCATCGCCTCCGGAAAGGGCGACTGATCCGCATTGCCGCCGGTCATGCCGATCGGCGTGACGTTGATGAGCAGCGGCGCGCCCGCTTCCGGCTCGGCGGTCCAGTCGAAACCGTAAAGCGCGGCCAGACCCTGCCCCGCCGCCGCGTTGCGCGCGACGATGGTGCCGCTGGTGAAGCCGGAGTCGCGCAAGGCCGCCGCCACCGCCTTGGCCATGCCGCCCGACCCGCGCAGCACGAAAGGCGTGGCCGGATCGATTCCCGCGATCAGCTCGACCACGGCGGCATAGTCGGTGTTGTAGCCGGTCAGCCGCCCGTCATCGTTGACGATGGTGTTGACGCTGTCGATCGCCGCCGCCGATCCCGCCAGCCCGTCGAGCAACGGGATCACCGCTTCCTTGAACGGCATCGAGATGGCGCAGCCCCGGATGTTCAGCGCGCGGATGCCCCCGACCGCACCGGCCAGGTCGGTGGTGCTGAACGATTTGTAGACATAGTCGAGCCCGGTCAGCTCATAGAGCCGGTTGTGGAAACGCGAACCGAAATTGCCGGGCCGCGCCGACAGCGACATGCACAGCCGCGTGTCACGGCCGATGGGGGGCTTGGTGGTCATTGGTGTGGTTTAGCGATGCGGGCGGGCCGGTGCACCCCCCGGGGGGCGGGATTCCCTTGGCCTTCGACTTCGCTCAGGCTGAACGGGGTTGGGAACGGGGCGACATACTCCTCTCGCTCCGTTCAGCCTGAGCGAAG
>NZ_JBNNOB010000109.1:0-13093 GCF_050274375.1 Sphingomonas sp. NPDC019816 | reverse complement strand
TTCCTCCTCGAATTCCTTCGTGAAACGTCGCTGCTTCGTCATCGAGTTCGCCTTTCACCTCAAGGGAACTCTCCACTTTTCCGGGGCAAGTCCAGATACGCTTTGCCAGACTTTCGAGCCGCCGCGGATCGAGCTTGAGCAGACCGCTGCGCTCGCAGGCCCTGATGGCCTCCTCTCGCTCGCGATCCTCAAGCTGCTTTCTCCGGTCGGCCAGGCGCTGTTCGTCCTGCGCCAGGGCCGCGCGCTCCTGTTCTAATGTTCGTGCCATACGCACCTCATGGTTCACGCTGATCGGGCTGCGAACGGAACCCAGACTATCGCAGCTGTGGCGCGCGTGAAACCCATGATTACGCCTGAGATGCCGCTGTCTCTGAACCTTGTCGTTCTTCCTGAAAATCCGCCCTGTTCCGCTCGGCTGAGCGGTCCGGAGCCGCGCCGGAGACGTCTTTTGCCCCCGGATCACCGACTGCGCCCTGCAGCCCTGGACCCATGGTTCAATCCTAGTCAGAAATGCACACCGAATGCACCTGCGGTTCAATATTATCCTGTAACACCAACATGTTGCGACGGCCGAGATATGTGGGACGAGCGACTATGTTTTCGCCTTTTGCGTCAAAGGACGTAAAATCAGCCACTTGCGCATAGTCGGCTCGACTACGCGATCCATGGAGGCATGACCCGCGTTGCACGCCAACGCGAATTCGAGTAAGAAAACAGGCAGGTTCTGAGACCCCGCCAGCCTCTCTGCTAGGAGGCTGGGTTGAGCAGTAAACTACGTCATTACAATGTGCGCCTGACGCCCGATCAATGGGCGCGCCTGACACGGCTGGCCGACGACCGGCAGCAAACCCCGGCAAAGCTTGTTCGCGACGCGGTGGACGCCTTCCTTGGCGCCAATGATCTTCTGAGCGCAAGCCAACGGCGTCTGGCCCGTATCAGCGAGTTCCAGCAGATCGCGCTCGATATCATTATCCGCGAACAATATCCCGAATATCGCGACCGCATCATCGCGGAAGCCGACAAGCGCCTGGAGCAATATCATGGCGCGTAAGGATATTCGCAACGACGGCCGGTCGGTTCCCCTGACCCACCATTCGGCCCGCGGCCGGGTCCAGCGCAACGCGGGCAATTTCACCCGCGGCAGCCAGCTCATCACTCATGAAATGCTCATGTGGTTCGCCGGCGCGAAGCTTCCGATCCTGCTCTGGTTCTTCGCCTTCCTCGCGGCCTGGTTCGTGATCATGTCGGTGCGCCTCGACGAGCACGGGTTCCAGCTCATCTGCATGAAGGTCTATGCGATGCTGTGGGAATGGATCGGGCTTGATCCCAACAAGCGGGTGAACGTCACCCTGCCGGACGGGCAGGTCCTGCGCACCATCATGCCCTATGTGCCCCATGTCCCGGAGGTCATCCGCGCCTGGTCGGTCGCGATGCGCGGGCTGCTTCGCGCTCTGCTGGTCTCCATCTTCGTGGCGATCCCGCTCGCCATCTGGTTCATCGACATGTCGCGCAAGCGCGGTCGATCGATTCTTCAGGAACGCCATGAACGTGGCGCGATGCTGGTTTCCCGCGATCTGCTTCATTCCGAGGTCGTCCAGCACAATCGGGCCAAGTTCGAGGACGAGGCGCGCAGGAGCTTTCCTAGCCTGTCGGTCGGTCAGGTCCTGCGCCTGCCCTTTGCCGAGCGCAAGGCAGGCGGCATCCATCACCCCTACACGCTCGCCGACATTCCCTATCCCCATCGCATGGAGCAGTCCCACACCATGCTGATCGGCACGACCGGCGCGGGCAAGACGACCGCGCTGCGCAGCCTGGTTGCGCAGATGCGCGCGCGCCAGGACAGCGCCGTTATCTTCGACCTCACCGGGGCCTATGTCGAAGCCTTTTTCGATCCGGAGCGCGACACCATCCTCAATCCGATGGACGAGCGCTGCCCGGCCTGGACGATCTTCAACGACTGCTCGACCTACAGCAACTTCACCTCCGCTGCGGTCGCGCTCATTCCTTCCGACGGCGGTTCCTCCGAACCCTTCTGGGCGCTGGCGGCCCGGACGCTCTTCATCGAGATGTGCATGCGCCTGATCGAGCGCGGCCAGACCAGTAATCTTGCCCTTGCCGAACATCTCATGACCGCCGACCTCAAGCGCGTTCATCGCTTCCTTGCCAATACGATCGCAGACCCGCTGACGGCGCCCGAAGCGGCCCGCATGGCAGAGTCCATCCGGGCGGTCTTCAATACCAACGCGCAGGTGCTGCGCTTCCTTCCCGATACCGGCGAACCCTTCTCGATCCGGCAATGGATGACGGCCGATCGAAAGCCCGGCTCCATCCTCTTCGTCACCTCGGATTACGACGATCTGGAAATGAACAAGCCGCTGCTCACGCTCTGGATGAACCTTGCCATCACGAGCCTGATGAAGCTGCCGCGCACGACCGCTCTGCGGACATGGTTCATGTTCGACGAGGTGGGCGCGCTGCACCGCCTGCCAGCGATCGAGAAGGGGCTCCAGACCGCCCGAAACTTCGGCGGCGCGATGATCCTTGGCCTGCACAGTTTCGAAAAGCTGGTCGAGGTCTATGGCGAGCAGGGCGCGCGCAATCTCGCCTCGCTCGCCCGCTCGAAGCTCATTCTTGCGACCGCCGATCTCGACACCGCCGAGCAGTGCGCACGCTACATCGGCAACCGCGAGGTCCGGCAGATGGATGAGGCCTATAGCTATGGCTATAACAACACCCGCGATGCCTCGACGCTGACCCCACGCAAGCAGGTCGAACCCCTCGTCATTGCCGATGACATCACCAACCTGCCGTCCCTCCACGGCTTCGTGAAATTCCCCGACGGGTTTCCCGCTGCCCGCATCAAGCTTGAATGGCAGGACTATCCTCAGGTGGCGGAAGGCTTCCTGCACCGGCCCGACCCGAAGCCGGTCCGTTCCCGGCGCGCCGAAGACCTGTTTGAAGACGCGGAAGAAGGGGAAGCGGGAGGACGCGACGGGGCCGGGCAGATCGTCGAGGAGGTCGCCGATCCGGTCAATGTCGCCAGGGACATGGCGGCGCGGATCCTCGATCCGGATGGGGACGAGACAAGGCAGGTTCGCAAGGATGAGGAGGGGGAAAAGCCGGGCGGCGAGAAGACGGCGCGGGTTGCCGCTTCGGACGATCCCGCGCGCCCGGGGGAGCGACAGGAGCGGCACGGTTCGCCTGCGCCGCCCCCGGTGCCGGCGGTCGAGGACCAGACCCTCATAGAGCTGCGCCATGATTTTTCCGCCGGTCTCGATCGCGACGGCGGATCGGACATGGGCATCTAGGCGGTGCTCTCTGTCGCCTCCGTCAGATCGGCGTCCGGCGCCGCGAATTATTTTGCCAAGGACGACTATTACACCGCCGACGGCAGCGCTGAGGTCAGCGGCTGGGCCGGGGAGGGAGCCGATGCCCTCGGCCTGTCTGGCGAAGTGTCGAGGGACAGCTTCGAGGGCATCCTCAACGGCAAGCTTCCCGACGGCAATCTGGTCGGCCAGGTCGAGAACCGGCAATCGGGCATGGACCTGACATTCTCCATGCCCAAATCGGCCTCGGTCATGGCCTATGTCGCGGGCGACAAGCGGGTGCTTGACGCGAACATGGCAGCGGTCAGGGCGACCATGAAATGGGTCGAGGCCAACCTTGCCGAAGGCCGCAAGGATGTGGACGGCAAGAAGGTGCCCTTCCGCACCGGAAACCTTGTCTATGCACTCTTTCAGCATGATACGAGCCGCGCGCTTGATCCCCAGGCGCACATCCACGCCGTCATCGCCAATCTGACGCGCATGCCCGATGGCAAATGGCAGGCGCTGCATAACGGGGAGATTTGGCGCAGCAACAGCGTGATCGGTTCGATCTATCACGCGTTCCTGCGCGAAGGACTGGAGAAGCTGGGCTACCAGATCGAACTGCGTGGCAAGCACGGAACCTTCGAAATTGCAGGGGTTCCAAAGGCGATCCTGGAGGCCTTCAGCCAGCGCCGGGAGGAAATCGTCGCCAAGGCAGGCGCCCTTGGAATCTCCAGTCCCCAGGGGATGCGGGAAGTGACGACCCGCACGCGTGACCCCAAGCTCAATGTCGAGGACCGCGACGACCTGCGGGCTGGCTGGATCGACAAGGCAGCCCGGCTCGGGTTCGATGGCAAGGCGCTGCTGGAGGCCGCCGTCGCGCGGGCCCAGCGCGCCCCGCCCGGCAGCGCGCTCGAGCGCGGCTACCGGGCCGTCAGCGACGCGATCGGCGGCGCGTGGGAGAAGATGTCGCAGGTGGTGCAACCTGGCGATCCGCTGGTCGATCGCGGGCTGGCGCGGCTCACCCAGTCACCCGCCGTGGCGCGAACCCAGCTGGCAGTGGCATCGGCGGTGCGGATTCTGGCGCAACGCGAAGCCGCTTTCAACGTGCGGCTCCTCACCAAGACGGCGGTCGATCTGGGCCTCAAGGGCGTGACGGCCGAAACAGTCGAGCGCCGGGTGGCTGCCTTGCTCGAGAAAGGCGCGCTCGTGCCGGAAGCCATCCGCCGCAACGACGGCGCCCTGCACATGGTGACGACGCCGCTCGCCCTGCACACCGAGGAGCAGATTCTCAGCCGGGTCGAAGCGGGCAAGGGCCTCGCCAGCGCGATAGTCCCGGCGGCCGATGCCCCTGACAGGTTGCAGGCGGCCGCCGGGCGCCCGCTCAACGCCGGCCAGCTGGCTGCCGCAACCATGATCCTTTCGGCTCCGGATCGGACGGTCATCGTGCAGGGCATCGCAGGTGCCGGCAAATCCACGATGCTGCAAAGCGTCGCACGGGTGGCAGAGGCAGAAGGACGGACCGTGCTAGGGCTCGCCTTTCAGAACAAGATGGTGGCGGACTTGGCCGACGGGGCGGGCATCAAGGCCCAGACCATCGCCTCCTTCGTCATCGGCCATGAGAAACACCTCGCCAATCCTCAGGGCCCCCATTTCGAGGAAGCGCGTGCATTGCTGGCGGGCACCATGCTTGTCGTCGACGAAACATCGATGGTGTCGAGCGACGACATGCTCAAGCTCCAGAAGATCAGCGCATTGATGGGGGTCGACAAGCTGGTGCTCGTCGGTGACCGCCAGCAGCTCTCCTCGATCGATGCGGGTAAGTCCTTCGCCCTTATCCAGGCAGGCGGCGGCACCATGGCGCGCATGGACGAGAATATCCGCCAGCGCACCGATCAGCTTCGCACGGTCGCGGCGCTCGCCAATATCGGTCAGGCCGGACAGGCTCTCAAGGTTCTTGGCGAAAAGGTCATCGAACATGACGCCCCGGCCGAGCATGCTGCGGAGCGCTGGCTCGCGCTTTCGCCCGAGGATCGCGCCGCCACTGCGGTTTTCGCGTCCGGACGCGAAGCGCGGACGACGATCAATGAGGAAATTCAGAAGGGCCTGGCTGCCGAAGGCACGCTCCGCGGAGAGAGCATAAGGCTCACCGTCTATGAGCGGGTCAACCTGACACGAGAAGAATTGCGCTATCCCGCCTCCTACCGGGCGGGGCAGACCGTCGAGGTCGGCCGGGGCGGCGCGCCCGACGTAGGCCTTCGCCCCGGCCGCTTCGACGTTCTCAAGGTGCAGGCCAATGGCCGGATCGAGATCAGCGATGGCCGGCGGCGCCATCGCATCGATCCGCAGAAGATCACGCCTGGCGAGCGACGGGACCAGCTGATGCTGACAGAGCGCAAGGAACTGACCCTGCGCGAAGGCGATCGGATCCGCTGGACCGCCAACGACAAGGATCGCGGCCTGCACAATGCAGCGCTCGCCCGGATTGTCGCCGTCAGCCGCGGAGGGGTGACCGTGGAAACGGCCGCGCGCGAGACGCTGACCCTGGCGCCCGGCGATCCCATGCTCTCGCGGCTCGACCTTGCCTATGCCCTCAACATGCACATGGCACAAGGCATCACCACCGACCGCGCCATCACGGTGATGTCGAGCTACGAACGCAATCTCTCGAACCAGCGGCTCTTCAACGTAGGCGTCACCCGTGTGCGCGACGACCTGACCCTGATCGTTGATGATAAGGACAAGCTCACCCTGCAGCTCGACACAAATCCGGGAAACAAGACGTCGGCACTCGAAACGGTCGGTCGCCTGGAAATCGATCGGCCCAAAGAAACAAGTTCGGGCAAAGGTGCGACCATTCCGTTCGATCCAGGGCCGCTTCCTGCCGGAAGCCTTTCGCCGCTTCCCGCCGACCTGCCACCGCTCAAGGGCGATGAAGCAAGAGCCGGGGTAGGGGCTCAGCGTACCGGGGCTGGCCTTGGTGGATCGACCGAAGGAAGGGCCGGACCCGATCTTTTGCCGCCCCTGCCGGAGCGAAGCCTTGGCCTTGATCTCTGAACGAAGGTGGGAAGAAAGCTCTATGGGATGGAGGCCATGCCCGCCTTGTCCCGGTCGACCGTATAGGGTAGGGGGGTATTGTATGGCTCACCTACATAGAGAGAAAGACGCGCTCAAGATGCGCGTCCGCCGCCTGATTGGCCAGCTGCAGGCGATCGAGCGCGGATTGGATACCGGTCAGGACTGTGCCACCACCCTACACCTCGCCGCCGCAGTCCGGGGCGCTGTGAATGGCCTGATCGATGAACTCATCGAATTCCATGTGAAGGAGCATGTCTCCGCGCCTAACCTGACCCAGGAGCAGCGGGACGAGGGCGCCGAGGCGCTCGTGACCGCAATACGCCGGTACGCCAAGTAAGAGATGACGTGCGAAGCTGCTCATGCCGTCAGTGGGGCGCGCGCCGCTAAAGGCAATAGGGCCGTGACGACGGGTATACGCCGGTTGAAGCCGACTTTCAAACTCCTGCACAGGTACTGATCTCATGCGATCTCCCTGCATCGATCTATGCTCGTTTGACGGCAAGACCGGCTGGTGCCGGGGTTGCGGCCGGACCATTCCTGAAGTGCGTATTTGGAAGAAGGCGCAGCCGCATCAATTACGCAAGATTACAGCTGAACTTCCCCGCCGATTGGCGAAGCTTGAAAAAGGGAAAGGCTGAACGCAGTCGGTCTTTTCGCCAGATTGCGCGCCCGGCTCCGCTGGGATCGCTGGTGGGGTCGATACGAGATCGCTCATGTTGTGCCTGGGTTTCTGCCGGCTTTTAGATGGACTGAACCAATGCCCGGTCTCTTCGAGCGGATATCTCCACGCCAGACCCAATAGACATCATATCCTGGAACTATTTCATTTCGCCTGAACCCCTTCGACGCTATTTTGCTGCCGTAGACAAGATGGGGTGAAGCTTCTGACACTCGACGGTTTTCTCACGGTCCTCGCACTTCTTGCAGCGCTCTATGCGGTGCTTAGCCCCGTGCAGCGGATCAGGCTCTCCATGTCCTGGCGATCGCAGCTGATCCTGGCGATCCCTGCCTGTATCGCGATACTTGCGTTCGAGCTGTTCGATATCAATCCCCCGTCCTGCCCGTCCATCCTCGGCGGCTTGTGCCGCTATCTTGAGCTTGGGACTGCAGATCCCGGCGTCCCGCGCAAGTTCGCCTTTCTGATTGCCTTCGCGTGGCTGATCGGCTCGGTCTTCATTCACCGCGCTGCCCGTCCGACGTTGCGCAGCCTTCCTGAGCTCACGCAGCTTGCGACGACCCTCGTCGATGAGGAGCAATATGACGACGCGATCAGACTGGTCGAGCCCCATCTTGAACTTATCGCAGTGGCAAGTTGCCGAAAATCGAAAATCCAGTTGGCCCATGACCGGCTGAAGGATTTCGGGCCCGTCGACCCGCAGTCGTTCGCAGCGTTCACACGGCCGCGCGGCCCGGGGCCACACCCATATCAAGGCGAGAACCTGCCCGATTGGGCGGCACGGCCGGTTCGTGCCCTTGCGAGGTTCGTTCCCGCCCATAAGCGCGCAGAGGAAGCAGCATCGGATATGCTTCAATTGCTCTTCCACTCCAACAGGCTGCTCGATCATATCGTCGATCGCCGCCCCCATTTCGGTGTCGCGCTGGCAAGGCTCGATGTTTATGGTTCGACCGAATTTGTAGGGCGCTATCTCACGCGCCTGATCGCGACCCCGGCAAGCGCGCTCTATCAGGAGCTTGCCGGCAACGAAATCTCCGAGAGCCCGATTGGCTACCAGCTTCCAGAGCGCAATCGGCTGCTGCACTTCCTGTTCGCCGACCCCCAGAACGCGGAGCGCCTGTCCGTCTGGAAGCCCATCGGAGACTATACAAAGCGGCTCCTCGCCGGCGACGAACGCCAGGACTATTGGAGCTACCTGAACGGCGATCCTGGCTGGTTCGAGAATGAGCGGAACAGCGATCCGGTGTGGAACGCCATGTTCTTCTTCGACATCATGGTAACCTCGGCCGCACGGCACGGGATCGAATATCACATGTGGCTCTACTATCTGCCGCGCTTCGCCGACCTGCTCGAGAAAGGCTATGATTCCGATGGTAGCGGCATCGACAAGGAAGCAGAGTTCCCAACACGTGCCGCGCGGCTTCTGTACGAGCTTGTCGGCTTCCTTACCTCTTGGGTGACCCTCTACGATCGGTTGCCTCAAGGCTCGAGGCTCCGGCTCATGCCCGACCGTCATGATCGGGGCAGTGCCATCCCGCATTCGGCGGCCATTGCGCTCGGCGAGACGCTCGCGATCGTCCTGGCCTCGGAACGGATCAACGACGGCGTCATCCAGACCCTTCACGACGTCACTCTGCGTGCAATTCGGGAAATCCACGACGATGGCATGCGGCAGTATCTGACCGAGGCGATCTTGCGCGGCGGAGAGAGCAAGGTGTCCGCGCCGCATCTTGACCGCTTGGCAGATCGGTTCATCCGCATCGACGCTTACGATCAGCATGAGATGGCGGATTATGCCGATGCCCTAAACGCCTGCCTCTCCGCCGTTCCTCGTCCGCGAAGCCGGCGCGCTCCATTTTAGTCTGACCATGCGATCGACCAATTTCAGATTGTACCTCTACGACGCACTCTTCGATCCAAAGAGCGTGGGTGCGCGTCGTTGTCACGACAGGCCTATTTCGCGGAGCGCCTGACGAATGATCTGCCATCCGCCTGAAATCCCGAGGGCTGCCAGCACGGCGGCGACGGCAATATCGGGCCAGCCGGTTCCCGTTCCAAAGACCCCCCAAGCGGCGGCAACCACCGCTATGTTGCCAATCGCGTCATTGCGCGAGCATATCCAGACGGATCTGCGATTGGCATCGCCGTCTCGATGACGCCATAGCATTACGGCGCAGATCAAGTTGGCCAGCATGGCCAGAGCGCCAACCACACCCATAGTCTCTGCCGCCGGAAGGGTTCCCCTCATCGCCATCCAGACTGTGCTGGCGATGACCCAGAGACCAAGAAGCAAGAGCGTTGCGCCCTTCGCCAGCGCCGCGCGGGATCGCCAGTAGAGCGCCAGCCCAGCCACACCAAGGCTGATTGCGTAGTTTGCTGCATCGCCCAGAAAGTCGAGGGCGTCAGCCTTCAGCGCCGCAGACCCTGCGCTGACGCCCGCTGCCAGCTCAATGCAGAACATGCCGCCGTTGATAGCGAGCGCGATCCAGAGCACTCGACGCCACCCGGGGTCGTTGGCCGACGAGATATTTTCCGAAACACCGCAGCATCCGCCTGCCATCCGCCATCTCCAAATTGAACGATGGCAACCCATATACGGTCTGTAGCAACTACAGGGTCAAGAGCATGGCGTTGACGATCGGTGAAATGGGTAAGGCCACGGACACGAATATCGAGACGATCCGCTATTATGAACGTATCGGCCTGCTGCCCAAGCCGCCGCGCAATACGAACAATTATCGCAATTATGGGGACGCGGAACTCTCCCGGCTGTCGTTCATCCGTCGTGCGAGAGACCTGGGTTTTTCGCTCAAGCAGGTGCGTGCGCTGCTGAGCCTCTCGGATGATAGCACCCATGACTGTGCCGCCGTCGATGAGATTGCGAGAACCCATCTCGTCGAGGTTGAGCGCAAGCTTCAGGACCTTGCAGCGCTTCAGCGAGAGCTCAAATCCGTCATCAGTTCGTGCGGCGGCGGTGCCGTCGCCACCTGTCGGATCATCGATACTCTGCGACCGTGAGAAACTCGGGCTCAGGTTGGTCCGGTGTTGCGCGACGGTCTCTCGATCACGCCGATGTGCTCCGTCCCAGGTTTTTCTTGTCCAAGGCGGTAAGAACATCGTCCAAAGCTAAAGCGCCCGGTGCGGTTGCCAAACGGCGATAGTCGGCCTGCAGTTGCTCCACTGCCTGACTATTGCCCGTCTCGAAGGCATGCGAGGCGACCAGAACGGGCTTTCCGAAGTCGAGCGACCACAGCCCGTTCGTCCTGGTTTGCGTGCGGATCGGGAATGTCTGGATCCCGGCAAAGAGCCAGTCGCCAACCTCGACGATCCCGTGGCCGACCCCGGCCGTAAAGTTGGGAATCACTTGGTTTTCTGGAACCTCGGTGCTCGCCTGCATTTCGCTGGTCGTCATGAAACGGTGAAACAGCTCCAGTCGCTCGCACCCTGCCATATCCATGATCGAAATCTGAGGCGTGCGGGCCTTCAAGTGCCTCGATACGCGGCGCAAAGGGACGATCAATTCCGCAAAATAGGCCAGATCGTCTCTGAACGAGAGCGGGTCCATGGCGGCCATCGCACCAAAAACCGGTTCGTCTTTGACGCTGATCCGGACATCGACAGCGCCTTGACCCGCCCAGCTCGAAAAGCGCAGGATCTGCTCGAGCTCTAAGGGCGTGTGCCGCCGAGTTTCGGAAAAGTTGCCGTTGATCGAAGACCTGCCGTTTGGCCACCAGATGATGTCGACGAGCGGCGTTTTGAAGCGATATTTGTAGGCGTCTTCAGGCAGTCCCGGGATGGCCGGGACAATGACCTCGCCTTGCAGCTCGATCTCAACGCCATCGGGGCCGAGCATGCGTATGTCGCAAATGTCAGAGGCATTGGCGCGAAGGGACGCTGAATGCATGTCCATGTCCGGCAGGGGGAAGGGCAAGTCGACGTCCAGCCTGCGCGACACCATCGAGAATTGCGACTTCGGAAGGCTCCCCCCCAGTCCGAGCGTATGGTCCACCAGGTCGCCGATAGACGAAAGCGGTCCGAACGTGAGCGTTCCAACGATATCGGGCGGCGGCACCAGGATATTCTTGGCAGCGGCATAGTCGCTGCCAACCGAACGCACCGTTTCCTTCATCCAGGCAAGCAGCGCTTCGCCTTCATGATGATCGCCGTCCTTCATGGTGAAGTTGAACCACATGTTGTTGAAATCGTCTTCGGGAACGCCGTCGCGGGCAGCTTCGCGCGCGCGTTTGAGCGTGCGCTGGATAAGTTCTTCCCAGAAATGGGCCGCGTGCCAGGTCGGAACCGTACTGTCGGCCGCAAGGTTCATCAGAACGACGAAACAGGGGTTCGGGCTGCGCGCCAGCTTGACTGCGTTGCTAAGCCGCATCCGGACATGGAGGCCGTCTGACTCATGGCTTTTGGTCTGGACGAAACAGGCGGGCAATGCGCGCTGCATATCAGCAGAAACGAAGGGCGCCGGCTCATGAGGAAACTCGACGATATGGTCCCAGCCATGATCGTCTTCCGAAGGCTCATTGCAGGTGATGCCAAGATCGGAACAGAGTGTTGAGAAACGCTTTTCGCCAGATCGGCCGAGAAATCTTGCCATTACCATAGTATAGCGTGCGTAGCTGGCAAGCGCGATGCCCAAGCAGGTGTAGACGAGGAAAAGAATGTGAGTGCCGGGCGAGGGGCCGGCGGCAGGGAAAAATCTACGGCCGGAACGAAGTGCAACGGCTCTCGCAAGCCCCAAGCGCGTTTCGAAGCGCATCAGGAGGAGAGTTCACTTGGCCCACGACCATCGAGAGGGCGGCGGTTCGCATGATCATACCGCCGGCGCGAATACGAAAATGCTGGTGCTCGCGCTGGCGCTCACGTCGACATATCTGATCGCCGAAGTGATTGGAGGCTTCGTCTTCAACAGCCTCGCGTTGCTGTCGGATGCGGCCCATATGCTCACGGACGTGGCTGCGCTCATCATTGCCTTACTGGCGATAAAGGTGGGCAGCAAAGCGCCGGATGAAAAGCGCACCTTCGGATACAGGCGGTTTGAAATATTGGCAGCAGCCTTCAACGCGGTATTGCTGTTCCTTATTGCGATTTATGTTTTCGTCGAGGCGATAGACCGTTTCAGTCAACCGCAGGAAATCCAGTCCTGGGGGATGTTGATCGTGGCGGCGATTGGCCTTGGCGTGAACCTCATTTCGATGAGGCTGCTGACCTCTGGCAAGGATCAGAGCTTCAACGTCAAGGGCGCCTATCTCGAAGTCTGGGCCGACATGATTGGTTCGGTCGGTGTGATCGCCGGTGCGCTTGTCATCCGCTTCACCGGCTGGACCTGGGTCGATCCGATCGTCGCGGTCGCGATCGGCTTGTGGGTACTACCGCGAACCTGGATCCTCCTGCGCGATACCACCAATGTACTGCTTGAGGGTGTGCCGCGTGGCCTCGTGCTGGGGCAGGTGCGCAAAGCCATCGCGGCTATCGACGGCGTGAATGATCTGCATGACCTGCACATCTGGTCGACGTCGAACGATGACGTCAGTTGCTCGGTGCACCTGACCCTTGAGGTAGGGGCGGATTCTGACGCGGTAAGGCTCAAAGTTACTGACTTGCTGGATGAGCGCTTTGAGATCCACCATGTTACGGTACAGACCGAAGGAGCGGATCAGGCCTGCGATCAGGAGATCGTGCATAATTGACTGGCTCGAGGGTTCCTTTCAGACCCCTGCTCGTGCCGACGCGCAGAGTAGGTTAGCGATGTCGGCGGCCAGCGTCCCTGCCATCCGCCGTCACGATCGCTAATCCAGTCAAGCGCGGCTACTCCTCTCCATAGGCGCGTTTGCGCTGGGCCGCGCCCTGGCTGGCGCGTCTCTGCTCCCACGCCATGGATTGCTCAAGCTCCCTGCTGCGGCCTATCGCATAAGCTTTGACGTGGGGTGGACTTGCCCCGCTTAAGTGGAGAGGCATTTGCTCAGCGTGACGCGGTTCGTTCGAACTGCGCGGGGCTGATGTAGTCGAGCGCGGAGTGACG
>NZ_JBNNOB010000108.1:0-13150 GCF_050274375.1 Sphingomonas sp. NPDC019816 | reverse complement strand
ACCGAAAAGGCCGCCGAATCGGGCAAGCCCGCCGACATCATTGCAAAGATGGTCGAAGGCGGCATCGCCAAGTACCGCAAGGAGCACGCGCTGGTCAGCCAGCTGTTCGTGATCGACGGCAAGACCAAGATCAGCGACGTCGTGGCGAAGGCCGGCAAGGACGCCGGTGCCGAGATCAAGCTGGTGGACTATGTCCGCTTCCAGCTGGGTGAGGGCATCGAGAAGGAAGCGTCGGACTTCGCGGCCGAAGTGGCCGCCGCGTCGGGCGTTCCGCAGAAGGCGTAATGCTTCGCGCCGTCCCGCGATGGGACGGTGAGGGTTCAAGGGGAGCGGCTGCCGCAAGGTGGCCGCTCTCTTTGCATGTGGGTGTAAATCCTCCCCATCGACAGATGGGGAGGGGGACCGCGCCCGCAGGGCGTGGTGGAGGGGCATCGCCGGTCCATCCCGCCCCTCCACCATTGCTGGCGCGATGGTCCCCCTCCCCAAGCGAGCTTGGGGAGGAATGGGGTTCCCGACCTCCGTTCGCCCTGAGCGAAGTCGAAGGGCATGGGGTGAACCGAGGTCCATGGGCTTCGACTTCGCTGGGCCTGAACGGAGGTGTGGTCATGGGCTGGGGTCGCCCGCGTGCGTCCCACGAAAATCCCTGCAACCCGACGCTCCACGGTTGCCCGCTGCCCTGACGCCGCCTAAGGTCCGCGCCACTTTCATGAGCAAGATCCGAGAAACAATGACCACCCCGCCGTTCAAACGCATCCTCCTCAAATTGTCGGGCGAGGTCCTGATGGGCGAGGGGGGGCTGGCCATCTCGCCGGAGATCACCGCGCGCGTCGCGCAGGAGATCGCCGATGTCCGCGCCAAGGGCTATGAGCTGTGCGTCGTCGTCGGTGGCGGCAACATCTTCCGCGGCCTGTCGGCGGCGGCCAAGGGGATCGAGCGGGCGACCGCCGATTATATGGGCATGCTGGCGACCGTGATGAACGCGTTGGCGGTGCAGAACGCGCTGGAGCAGATCGGCGTCGATACCCGCGTTCAGTCGGCCATCCCGATGGCGAGCGTGTGCGAACCCTTCATTCGTCGCCGTGCCGAACGGCATCTGGAAAAGGGCCGCGTCGTGATCTTCGCCGCCGGCGTCGGTTCGCCGTTCTTCACCACCGATAGCGGCGCCGCGCTGCGCGCCGCCGAGATGAAGTGCGACGCACTGTTCAAGGGGACCAGCGTCGACGGTGTGTATGATGCGGACCCTAAGAAGGTCCCGACCGCGACCCGCTACGACACGGTTAGCTATTCCAAGGTCCTGTCCGACGACCTGAAGGTCATGGACGCCTCGGCCATCGCGCTGTGCCGCGACAACAATATCCCGATCGTCGTCTTCAATATCCGCGAACATGGCAATTTCGGTGCCGTGCTCGCTGGCGAAGGCGTGTCGACGATCGTCCAGAACCAAGGAGCGTAAACCATGGCCGCTTATGACAAGTCCGATCTCGAACGCCGTATGCAGGGCGCGGTGGAATCGCTGAAGCACGACCTGAATGGTCTGCGCACCGGCCGTGCCTCGACCGCCTTGCTCGATCCGGTGACCGTCGAGGTCTATGGCAGCCACATGCCGCTGAACCAGGTCGCGACCGTCTCGGCGCCCGAGCCGCGCATGCTGTCGGTGCAGGTGTGGGACCGTTCGAACGTGTCGTCGGTCGAAAAGGCGATCCGCTCGGCGGGGCTGGGCCTGAACCCGATCAATGACGGCCAGACGCTGCGCCTGCCGATCCCCGACCTGACCGAGGAGCGCCGCAAGGAACTCGCCAAGCTGGCGGGTAAGTATGCCGAGGGCGCGCGCATCGCGGTGCGCAACGTGCGTCGTGACGGCATGGACAGCCTGAAGGTCGACGAGAAGAAGGGCGTCTTCGGCGAGGACGAGCGCAAGCGCCACGAGACCGAGGTTCAGAAGCTGACCGACGCCACTATCGCCGAGCTAGATGCGGCCGCGGCGGCCAAGGAAAAGGAAATCCTGGGCAAGTGAGTCCTCCGGCCGCCTCGGCCCAGACGGCTCTGGGGTCGCTGGTGGCCGTGCCCGATACGGGTGCGGTCCCGCGTCACGTCGCGATCATCATGGACGGCAATGGCCGCTGGGCCAAACGCCGTCTGCTGCCCCGCTTCGCCGGTCACAAGGCCGGCGTCGATGCCGTGCGCCGGATCGCGCGCGCGGCACGGGCGATGGGGATCGAGGCGCTGACGCTCTACGCTTTCTCCTCGGAGAACTGGCGGCGGCCCGAGACCGAGATCAGCGACCTGATGGGTCTGCTGCGCATCTTCCTGCGCAAGGACCTGGCCGAGCTGGTGTCGGACAATGTCCGACTGCGCGTGATCGGCGACTATCGACGGTTTCCCGACGATCTGGTCGCGATGATCGACGACGCGGTCGCGCGCACGGCGGGCAATAGCGGCCCAATCTTGGCGATCGCGCTGAATTACGGTGCGCAGGCCGAACTGGTCGAGGCCGCCCGGCGTCTCGCCGGCAAGGTCGCGGCCGGTGAGATGGCGGCCGACGCGATCACGCCCGAGGCGATCGAGGGCGAGTTGCAGACCAATGGCCTGCCGCCGCTCGACCTGGTGATCCGCACATCGGGCGAACAGCGGCTGTCCAACTTCCTGCTGTGGCAGGCGGCCTATGCAGAACTGCTGTTCGTCGACACGCTTTGGCCTGATTTCGATGAAGCGGCGCTAGCGGATGCAGTGGCGGTGTTCGGGCGACGTCACAGGCGTTTCGGCGGCCTGTGACCGATCCCGAAATCCCGTCGACCGGGACGCCCGATGCGGCTCCGGTCAAAAGCATGTCCAACCTGACCAAGCGGGTGCTCGCCAGCATTGTGATGATCGCGGTGGCCAGCCTGTGCCTGGCGCTGGGCGGTCTGGCCTTCTGGCTGCTCGCCGTCGTGGTCGGGCTGTTCATGATGGCCGAATGGTCCGACCTGCTGAAGGTGGACCGTTCGGGCAAGCGCCTGGCGCAATTCACCTTGTCGGTGCCGCTGGCGATCATGGCGCCGGGCCTCGCGGCCGGACCGGGCTTTTTCGCGCTCGGGCTGATCGCTGCCGCCTTCTTCTTCCTGACGATCATTTCGCGGCGTCCCGAATATGGCGCGGGGGCGCTGTATGTCGGTCTGCCCGTCTTCTCGCTGCTTGCGATCCGCTTGCATGTCGATGGCCTGGCGCTGTCGCTCTGGGCGATGGCGCTGGTCTGGGCATGCGACAGCGGCGCCTTCTTCGTCGGACGGCAATTTGGCGGGCCGAAGCTGGCGCCGTCGATCAGCCCCGCCAAGACGTGGTCGGGGCTGATCGGCGGTGTTCTCGCCGCGACCTTGCTGGCCGTCATCATGCGCGCGGCGCATGGCCTGCCGCTGCATCTCGTCATCGCGACGCCCGTGCTGGCGGTGCTGGCGCAAGGCGGCGACCTGTTCGAAAGCGCGCTCAAGCGGCGGGCCGGGGTTAAGGACAGCGGCAATGTGTTGCCCGGCCATGGCGGCGTGATGGACCGGCTGGACGGCATCGTGCCGGTCGCGCCGATCGCGGCCCTTCTGATCTTCCTGCCGGACCTGTTCTGATGCGCAGCGTAACCATTTTGGGCGCGACCGGTTCGGTCGGCACCTCGACCCTCGACCTGATCGAGCGCGAGCCCGATCGCTACCGTATTCGCGCCCTCACCGCCAATTGCGACGTCGCCAAGCTGGCCGCCGCTGCTCGGCGGACCCATGCCGAACTGGCGGTCGTGGCCGACGAAAGCTGTCTGCCCGAGCTGCGCGAGGCACTGGCTGGCACCGAAACCCGCGTCGCGGGCGGACGAGCGGCGGTGATCGATGCGGCGGCGCTGCATGCCGACTGGACCATGGGCGCGATCGTGGGCTGCGCCGGGCTCGAGCCAGCCATGGCCGCCATCGCAAATGGCGGCACCGTCGTCCTCGCCAATAAGGAGCCGTTGGTCTCCGCCGGTGAGGTGGTGCTGGCGGCGGCCGCCAAGGCGGGGGCGACGCTGCTCCCGGCCGATAGCGAGCATAACGCCATCTATCAGTGCTTCGATTTCGATCGCCCCGAACGGGTGCGCCGGATCGTCCTGACTGCCAGCGGCGGGCCGTTTCGGACATGGACGACCGAGGAGATGCGCCGGGTCACCCCCGAACAGGCGGTGGCGCATCCCAACTGGTCGATGGGCGCGAAGATCTCGGTCGACTCGGCGACGATGATGAACAAGGGGCTGGAGTTGATCGAGGCCGCCCGCCTGTTCCCGGTCCCCTCCGACCGGATCGAGATCGTGTTGCACCCGCAATCGGTCATCCATTCGGCGGTCGATTATGTCGACGGGTCGATGCTGGCGCAGCTCGGGCCGTCGGACATGCGCGTGCCGATCGCGCATTGCCTGGCCTGGCCCGACCGGATGCCGACGCCGATGGCGCCGCTCGACCTCGTCGCGCTGGGGCGGATGGATTTCGCCGCGCCCGATCCGGTGCGCTTCCCCGCGCTGCGGCTGGCCCGCGCCGCGCTGGAGGCGGGCGGGGCGGCACCGGCCATTCTGAACGCCGCCAACGAGATCGCGGTGGCGGCTTTTCTCGGCAAGCGCATCGGTTTCCTCGAAATTGCCGCAATCGTCGAGGATGTTCTCCTTCGCTACGACCCGGCCCCGCCGGAAACGCTCGACGCGGTGATCGCGATCGATGCGGAGGCGAGGGTATTGGCGGGCGAGCGTGTAGAGGATTGCATCGTTTGATCGAAACCCCCGGTCTGTTGCTGACCATCCTGGCCTTTGTTTGTGCGCTCGGCCCGCTCGTGTTCGTGCACGAGATGGGGCATTACCTCGCCGGCCGCTGGTTCGGCGTGAAGGCGGACACCTTTGCCATCGGCTTCGGGCGCGAGATCGCCGGCTTCACCGACACGCGGGGGACACGGTGGAAGATCGGCTGGCTGCCGCTGGGCGGGTACGTCAAATTCGCCGGCGACATGAACCCGGCGAGCCAGGCGGATGCGGCCTGGCTGTCGCTGCCGCCCGAGGAGCGCGCGCGTACCTTTCAGGCCAAGCCGGTGTGGCAGCGCGCGATCATCGTCGCGGCGGGGCCGGCGATCAATTTCTTCGCCGCCATCCTGATCCTGGCGGGCTTCGCCTATGCCTATGGCGAGGTGGTGATCCCGCCGGTTGTCGGACAGGTGATGCCGGGCAGCGCGGCGGCGGCGACCAGCCTGAAGCCCGGCGACCGGGTGACCGCGATCGACGGTCGTGCGGTCACCGACTTCGCCGACATCGCCCGCTATGTGCAGATTCGGGCCGGCGAGCCGGTGACGATCGCGGCCGAGCGGGGCGGCACGCCGTTCACCACGACGACGGTGATCGGCACCGATCAGCAGCGGGACCGGTTCGGCAACGAATATCGCGTCGGCCGCCTGGGCCTGCGCGGGAGCGGCACGATCGACGTGCAGCCGGTCGGCCTGCTCCGCGCGCCCGTGGTGGCGGTCGAGCGCACGGGCGAGATCGTCCGCATGATGGTCGAGACGCTGGGCCAGGTGATCACCGGGCGTCGTTCGGTCAAGGAGCTGGGCGGGCCCGTTTCGATCGCCAAGGTCTCGGGCGAACAGATGTCGCTGGGCCTCGACGCTTTTGTTTTCTTCGTGGCGCTGGTGTCCATCAATCTGGGGTTCATCAATCTGTTGCCAGTGCCGATGCTGGATGGCGGCCATCTTCTCTTCTATGCGATCGAGGCGGTGCGGCGACGCCCCCTGGAGCCGGTGGCCCAGGAATGGGCATTTCGGGGTGGCATGATCGCCATTCTGGCCCTGATGCTGTTCGTGACGTTCAACGATCTGGGCAATTTGGGGCTTTGGAAGAATATCGCCGGCTTGATCGGGTGACGCCGATGGGGCAGGGCGCGAGTACGACAGGGGTCGGTTCGACTTTTCTGGGGTGGGTTTGGTGACAGCAATGACGGGTATGAAGACTGTGCGCGCGGGCGCCATGCTGCTGGCGGGCACGATGCTGTCGGGTGTTCCCGTCATGGCGCAGGTCGCGCCGGCCGGTGCCGCGCCGCAAACGGCCGCGACCCAGGCGGCCGCGCCGGCGCCGCAGCGGGTGATCAAGACGCTGCGGGTCGAGGGCGCGCAACGTATCGAGCCCGAGACGGTGCTCTCCTACACCAAGCTGCGCGTCGGCATTCCCTACACGCCCGAAACGCTCGACCAGGCGCTGAAGGACCTTCAGGCGTCGGAGTTGTTCGCGGACTATTCGATCTCGGGCGTCGAGACCGGCGACATCGTGCTGCGCGTGCGCGAGAACCCGATCATCAACCGGGTGATCCTGGAGGGCAACAAGCGCCTGAAGGACGACAAGATCAAGAAGGAGATCAAGCTTTCTCCGCGTCAGATCTTCACCCGTACCGCCGTTCGCCAGGACGTGGCGCGCATCGTCGAGCTGTATCGCCGTCAGGGCCGTTTCGGCGCGGTGGTCGAGCCGAAGATGGTCAATCTCGACCAGAACCGCGTCGATATCGTGTTCGAGATCAGCGAGGGGCCGAAGTCCAAGGTCCGCCAGATCAACATCATCGGCAACGAGAAATTCTCCGACGACGAACTGCGCGGTGCGATGTACACCAAGCAGTCGCGCTGGTTCCGCTTCCTGTCGTCGGCCACCAGCTACGATCAGGATCGCCTGGCCGCCGACCAGCAGAAGCTGCGCCAATTCTATCTGACCAACGGCTATGCCGATTTCCGCGTGACCAGCGCGGTCGCCGAGCTGACGCCCGACAAGCGCGACTTCATTATCACCTATGTGGTCGAGGAAGGTCCGCGCTATAAGTTCGGCGATGTGAAGGTCGACAGCCAGATCCGCGACTTCGACAATGACAAGCTGGCTGCCTCGCTGCCGATGAAGAAGGGCGACTGGTACAACGCCAAGCTGGTCGAGGATTCGATCGACAGCCTCAGCCAGACGGCGGGTCTGTTCGGCTATGCCTTTACGGACGTGAACCCCGACTTCCAGCGTGACAAGGACACGCTGACCATGTCGATCACGTTCAACATCGCCGAGGCGAAGCGCACGTATATCGAGCGCATCGACATCAACGGCAACACGCAGACGCAGGACAAGGTCGTCCGCCGCGAAATCCGCGTGGCCGAGGGCGACGCCTTCAACAGCTTCCAGGTCCGCCGCAGCCAGGATCGCATCAATTCGCTCGGTTATTTCCAGGAAAAGCTGGAGATCAAGCAGAACCCCGGCTCGACGCCCGACCGCATCGTGCTGGAAACCAATGTCGAGGAACAGTCGACCGGCTCGCTCCAGTTGTCCGCCGGCTATTCGTCGCTGGAACGCTTCATCATCCAGGCGAACATCACCCAGCGTAATTTCCGCGGCAAGGGCCAGGAACTCCGCGCCGGCGTAAACTATTCGGCCTATTCGAAGTCGATCGAGCTGGGCTTCACCGAGCCCTATGTGTTCGACAAGAACATCGCGCTGGGCGTCGACGTGTTCCGCCGCGACTTCAACTCGTTCAACTATCTGGGCACCACCCGTCAGACGACCTACAGCCAGGTCTCGACCGGCTTCCAGGTTCGCGCCGGCGTGCCGTTGACCGAATATTGGTCGCTGTCGGGCCGCTATGGTCTCAGCTATGACGAGGTCGGGCTGGCGTCGTCCTTCTTCAATGCCGATGGCAGCTGTAATTTCCAGCAGGCGGGTCGCTATCTGTGCGACTCGATCGGCAATCGCTGGACCTCGTCGATCGGTTATTCGCTGATCTATGACAGCTTGAACAGCCGTCTGCGTCCGACCGCCGGCCATCGCTTCTCGTTCAGCCAGGATTTCGCCGGTCTGGGCGGCGACGTGAAGTATATCCGCACTCGCGCCGAGGGTGCCAAGTTCATGGGGCTCGGCAAGGGCTTCGTGTTCTCGGTGCTGGGCGAGGGCGGCTATATCCACTCGCTGGAAAAGAGCCGTGGGCCGGGCATCGATCCGGTGCGCATCGTCGACCGCTTCTATCTGGGCGAGCCGCAGTTCCGCGGCTTCGACATTCGCGGCGTCGGTCCGCGCGTGCTGCGCATCCCCTATGTCATCGGGGGCGACGGCAGCCAGAGCAAGGAAACCGATCGCGACCGGATCGTCGACGACTCGCTGGGCGGCCGCGCTTACTATCTGGCGCGTGCCGAGCTCGAACTGCCGCTGGGCTCGGGCGCGCGCGAAATGGGTCTGCGCCCCAGCATCTATGTGCAGGCGGGCAGCCTGTGGGGCATCACCCGGCCGCTGCCGTCGCTGGGCTTTCCGCAGGCCAAGGACGCGAACGGCAACCCGCTGTTCAACAAGGATGGCTCGCCCACGCTGGCGCCGATCGCGGCGACCGATGGGCAGGGGCGGCCGGTATATGTCGTGCCGACCACCGATGCGACCACGGCGGACAAGACGGCGGGTCTGCAAACGATCTGCCCGACCGGCTATTCGCAGCTTGGCAGCAATGCGGCCTGCACGGGCACCTCGCTCAACACCGCGCTTCAGAACACCAGCTTCGCCATCGAGGAATTCTATGGCGGCACGTGGAAGCCCCGCGTGTCGATCGGTATCGGCGTGAACTGGAATTCACCATTTGGACCGCTGCGCATCGACCTGGCCAAGGCATTGGTCACGCAGCCGGGCGACGACCCCAAGCTCATCACTTTCAACGTAGGGACGCAGTTCTGATGAAGACGATTTCCAAGCTCCTCCTCGCGGCGGCCCTGGTGGCCCCGGCCGCCACTGTCGCGACCAGCGCGCAGGCGCAGGTCAACGGTGTCGCCGTCGCCGACCCGCAGGGTGCGATCGCCGGGTCGCGCGCCTGGGCCGCCGCCCGCCAGCAGATCGAGACCACCTACAAGACCCAGCTCGACCAGGCCGAGGCGCGCCGTACCGCGCTGACCCGCGAGCTGGAGCCGCTAGTCCAGGCGTTCCAGACCGCCCGTTCGCAGCCCAACGCCAACCAAGCCGCGCTGCGCACCCAGGCCGAGCAGATCGAGAGCCGCCAGCAGGCCGCCAACCAGGAACTGCAGCGCCTGACCCAGCCGGCCGTGCGCGCCCAGACCTATGCCGTCGAGCAGCTCCAGGCACGTCTGGGCGAAGCGGTGCAGAACGCCGTGCGCGCCAAGAATGTCAGCCTGCTGGTCAGCCCGCAGGCCGTGCTGTTCATGCAGCCGACCGCCGACATCACCACGGCCGTGACCGCCGAGCTGGACAAGCTGGTCCCGACCGTCAGCATCACGCCGCCCGCCAACTGGCAGCCGGGCCAGGGTGGCCAGCAGGCCGCGACTCCGGCCAACGCCCCGGCGCCCGCCGCCGCACCCGCAGCGGCCCCGGCGCGTCGTCAGAACAGCGGCCGGTAATTCGCGCCGATGACCGACGAAGCCAAGACCGTCATGGGCCCGATGGACGTCACCCGGGTCATGGCGGCCCTGCCGCACCGTTATCCGATGTTGCTGGTCGATCGTGTCGAGGAGATCATCCTCGACACGTCGATCCGCGCGGTGAAGGCGGTGACGATGAACGAGGGCTTTTTCCAGGGGCATTTCCCCGGCCGTCCGATCATGCCGGGGGTGCTGATCGTCGAGGCGCTGGCGCAGGCCGCCGGCGTTCTGGCGGTGGAGAGCCTGGGCCTCGCCGGTTCGGGCAAGCTCGTCTATTTCATGGCGATCGAGGGGGCCAAGTTCCGCAAGCCCGTGGAGCCCGGCGTCCTGCTGCACCTGGAGGTCGAGTTCGTCCAGAAGCGGTCGAGCGTGTGCAAGTTCGCCGGCGTCGCCAAGATCGACGGGGTCGCGGTAGCCGAGGCGAATTTCACCGCGATGATCGCCGACCCACCCAAGGCGGCTTGAACGACCGGTCACGATCGACCGGCCCTTTTTGACTAACGGAGCGTGGTCCGCTATGGGCCGCGCTTCCCGCTTTCAGGCTGGTCGGAACCAGCCATTTTCGGAGCATTATCATGAAGACCGACACGCATCCCGACTATCACATGATCAAGGTGCAGATGACCGACGGCACCGTGTTCGAAACCCGCTCCACCTGGGGCAAGGAAGGCGACACGATGCAGCTGGACATCGATCCGCTGGCGCACCCGGCCTGGACCGGCGGCCGTGGCCAGATGCTCGACACCGGCGGTCAGGTCGCGCGCTTCAACAAGCGCTTCGGTGGCGGTCTCACGCTCCGCAAGTAATCGATCCGTGGCGCCGCCTGGCGCCGCTGAACGAAAGGCCCGGTGCTTCCTTCGCGAAGCGCCGGGCTTTTTTGCATAAGTCACTGTCATCGCAAAATTCCTTTGCGATGTGTTAACCAGCCTGCTTTAGCATCAGGCCATGTTCGCCGCGGAATTCGAACCCTTGCAACCACCCAGCCGTCGCCGGTCGAAGCGCGCGGCGGTGGAGGTCGAGACCGAATATGAAAGCGACGGCCTGGCGCGCGCCTTGTGCCGGGTACTGGACATTTCCGCGCACGGCGCACGGCTTCAAACCTATACCGAGCTGCAATGCGGGATGACCATCGCCCTGCGGCTGCCCAAGGTGGGGCAGGTCATTGCCCGCGTCGTCTGGGCGACCGACTTCGCGGCGGGGTGCCAGTTCCATACGCCGCTCGACAAGGAATCCTTCGCGATCCTCGCGCCGATGGCCTGACCCGGCGGTCACGGGTGGTCACTCAGGCACGCTTGCGCTAGGCGGATTCGGCCAATTCGTAACAAATGGAACGATCGTGACCTTGCCCGCCATTCCCGCCGCCGTGCCCGCGCGCGCCGACGACAGCCTCGCTGCGGTCAGCGTGACCGAGCTTTTCACTATCGGGATCGGCCCGTCGAGTTCGCATACCGTGGGGCCGATGCGCGCGGCGAAGGCTTTCGCCATGGAAATGCTCGACACGGGGCTGGTGCCGGATAGGGTCCAGGCCGAACTGTTCGGCTCGCTGTCGCTGACCGGCCGGGGGCATCATAGCGACCGCGCCGTCCTGCTCGGACTGGCGGGCGAGACGCCCGAGGCGATCGATCCCGACGGAATCGAGACGATGCTGGCCGATATTCGCGAGACGGGTCGGATCATGCTCGACGGTCGGCATCCGCTGGCGTTCGATTGCGAGGAGGATCTGCTGTTCCGCCCCGGCTTCCTGCCGGCGCATCCCAACGGCATGGTCTTCACCGCCTTCCTGCCCGATGGCAGCGCGGTCGTCCGGCGCTTCTATTCGGTCGGTGGCGGCGCGATCCGCATGGAGGGCGCCGAGGCGATGAAGACCAACCGGCGGTTGGCGCATCCCTTCGCCTCCGGGGCCGAACTGCTCGACCGTACCGCCGAGACGGGGCTGTCGATCGCGCAGATCGTGCGTGCGAACGAGGCGGCTTGGCGCGAGGACGGTGAAACCGACGCGTTTCTCGACCGGGTGCGCGATGCGATGTGCGCCTCGATCGAACGTGGCTGTGCCGCCTCGGGCATCCTGCCCGGCGGCCTGAAGGTGCAGCGGCGTGCGCAGGCGATCAAGCAGAAGCTGCTCGATCGTGGCCCGCGTACCGACCCCAGCCTGGTGTTCGAATGGGTCAGCCTGTGGGCGCTGGCGGTCAACGAGGAGAATGCGGCGGGCGGCCGCGTCGTCACCGCGCCGACCAACGGTGCGGCGGGCGTCATTCCGGCGGTGCTTCGCTATTACGAGGCGTTCGTCCACGGCGCGACGCGCGATGGCACCCGTACCCTGTTGCTGACGGCGGCGGCGGTGGGGATGCTCTACAAGAAGCGCGCCTCCATCTCGGCGGCGGAAATGGGCTGTCAGGGGGAGGTCGGCGTGGCCTGCTCGATGGCGGCGGCGGGCCTTGCGGCGGCGCTGGACGGCAGCCCGGCGCAGGTCGAGAATGCGGCCGAGATCGGCATGGAGCATAATCTGGGCCTGACCTGCGACCCGATCGGCGGGCTGGTGCAGATCCCCTGTATCGAGCGCAACACGATGGGCGCGATCAAGGCGATCAATGCCGCCTATCTGGCGCTGCATGGCGACGGCCGGCACATCGTCAGCCTGGATCAGGTGATCGAGACGATGCGCCAGACCGGCGAGGATATGAAGTCGCAATATAAGGAAACCAGCCTGGGCGGCCTGGCGGTCAACGTCGTCGAATGTTGACCCCGCCGATCAGCGCGCCGCCCAGCGGATCGCGTTGGTCAGAATGCGGCGATAGGCGGCGTCGTCATAAAGCTGCGGCTCGTGCCCGAGCGCGGAGTAGAAGACCCGGCCCTTGGTGCGCGGATTGATCCACATGACCGGATGGTTGGCGCCCATGCGGAGCTTCTCGCCGGGCCGATAGCTCGCCTCGTCGACCTCGGCCAGCACGGTCATGCCGCGCGTCGCGGGATTGCGGTCGAAGCTGTACCATTCGTCGCGCGCGAGCCAGGGCATGGTGACGCCCGCCAGGATCGGATGGCGCGGTTGCGTCGCGGTCACCCGGGCGTTCTGGATATGGTCGGGGCCATTGGCGTGGCCGACAAAGGTCGTGCCGATGATCGTGTCGGCATACCACGGTGCCTTGTGGCTATCGTCCCCGGCGGCATGAAGCGCCACGACACCGCCGCCGCGCGCCACGAAGCGTGCAAAGGCGGCCTGCTGTTCGACCGTCAGGAAGTCGCCGCTGGCGCTGTTCAGCACCACCACCGAGAAATGACGCAGCTGGTCGTCGTTGAAGACCGCCGCATTCTCGGTGGTGTAGCTCGCGCGGCCTAGCCCCCTGGCGATGTCGGCCAGGACCGCGTTGGAATGGGGAATATGCTCGATATGCCGCCAGCCATTGGTCTTGGAGACGATCAGCACGCCGCGCGTGATGCCGGCGGGCAGGGTGGGGGCGACGCTATCGATGACCTTGGCGGGCAGATGCGGATCGGACGGTGCCTGCGCTACCGCCAGCATCGCGATCATCGTCAATGTTTTCAGCATCATCGCTCTCCCTTTTCGGGGAGCGTAGCAAGCTGTCGGCGAAGGGCAATCTATTCCTCCCCTGCAAGGGGAGGGGGACCATGCGGAGCATGGTGGAGGGGTGTCCCCGCTGATGGTGACACCCCTCCGTCAGCCCTTCGGGCTGCCACCTCCCCTTGCAGGGGATCGTTGCGAAACCCGATTTAGGGGGCCGGACGGGTATGGCGGATAGACAGA
>NZ_JBNNOB010000107.1:0-13191 GCF_050274375.1 Sphingomonas sp. NPDC019816 | reverse complement strand
CATCGTCGAGCTGTTGTGGTTCCTGCGCGGCGACACCAATGTCCGCTGGCTGCAGGAGCAGAAGGTCAGCATCTGGGACGAATGGGCCGACGAAGCGGGCGATCTCGGCCCCGTCTATGGCAAGCAATGGCGCGACTGGGCGACCGCCGACGGCCGCCATATCGACCAGATCGCCGAGCTGATCGAACAGATCCGTACCCAGCCTGCCTCGCGCCGCCAGATCGTGTCGGCCTGGAACCCCGGCGACCTGCACGCCATGGCGCTGGCCCCATGCCATTGCCTGTTCCAGACGCATGTCGCGAATGGCCGGCTGTCGCTGCAACTCTATCAGCGCTCGGCCGACATCTTCCTGGGCGTGCCGTTCAACATCGCCTCCTATGCGCTGCTGACCCATATGCTGGCGCAGCAATGCGATCTGGAGGTCGGCGAGTTCATCTGGACCGGCGGCGACTGCCACCTGTATCTCAACCATCTGGAACAGGCGAAGACGCAGCTCGGCCGCGAGCCGGGCGTGCTGCCCCGGTTGGAGATCACGCGCAAGCCCGATGCGATCGACGGTTATGCGCTCGAGGATTTCGTGCTGCACGACTATGTCGCGCAGCCGCATATCAAGGCAGCGGTGGCGATATGATCGTCTTAGTGCTGGCGCGTGCGCGCAACGGCGTGATCGGGCGCGACGGCAAGCTGCCCTGGCACCTGCCCGCCGATTTGAAGCATTTCAAGGCGCAGACCATGGGCAAGCCGATGATCATGGGCCGCAAGACCTTCGAAAGTTTCCCCGCGCCCTTGCCCGGCCGCCGGCACATCGTGCTGACCCGCGATCCGCACTGGGCGGCCGAGGGGGCGGAGGTCGCGCATGACGTCGATGCCGCGCTGGCGCTCGCCGGCCCGGACGATGTCGCGATCATCGGCGGCGCGGAGATTTTCGCGCTGTTCCTGCCCCATGCCGACCGGATCGAGTTGACCGAGATCGACGCGGCGCCAGAGGGCGATGCGGTGGTCCCGGCCTTCACCGGCTGGCGCGAGATTTCGCGCGAGGTTCATGCCCCCGAAGACGGCCGACCGGGCTATGCCTTTGCCTCGCTTGTGAAATCATGAGCCGTTAACCACGATTTCTGCCCGCCGCCGCTTCAATTGTGTCGGCAAGCCCCATAGAACTGCTTCTGACACGCATCCGCGCCCGGGTTCGGATGCGCGGATGTGCCAATCGAGCGGGTAAGGCCGGATGATGTGGGGTGCGGTGCAGGCGGGGGCGGATCGACCGGATGTCGAGGCCGAGCAGGGGTGGGACGCCGAGCATGAGGCCGCGCTGTTCCTCGACCAGCATCGGCTGGACCATTGTCCCGACAATCGGGCCGTCATTCTCTATGCCATCCGTCACCCCGACAGCGCGCTGGGTCGCGAGGTTGCGCGGCGCACCGATGGCGGCGTGCGCCTGACCAGCGAGGATGTCGTCGCGCTCCGCCCGCTGCTGCGCGCGCATGAGGAGGCGGGAGCGGGGCAGGGCGCCTGGCAGCGCGATCTGGGTGTCCAGGCGGATCGTCTGGAGGCGCTGACCAGCGATGCGCGACAGATCACCAGCGATTTCACCAGCGACATGGCCGCGCTGTCGCGGGCGCATCGCGATGCCACCGATGCCAGCGGCACGAAGGATGTCGCCGCCCTTATTGAACAGCTGATCGCGCGCATCGCCCGGACGGAGCACGACCTTGCCCAACTGTCGGGCGACATCGCCTCCCTGCGCGACCGGATCGAGACGGCGCCGCGCGACGCCGATGTCGACCCGCTGACCGGGGTGATGAGTCCGGTTGGCGCGCGCCGGCTGATCGCCGAACTGGCCGATCAGCCGCATGGCTATGGTCTGGCGACCTGTGGGCTCGACGATCTCGACGTGATCGAGGCGCGCTATGGCCGGTCGGTGGCGGACAATGTGCTGCGCGCCTTCGTCGCCACGCTGCGTCAGGCCTGCGAGGGAGTCGACATCATCCGCTGGCAGGACAATCTGTTCGTCTTGCTGCTGCGCGGGCGGCCGCTGGCGCATCTGGCGCTGATGATGGAGGAGGCGCGCGCGGCGATGCTGGCGCGCACGCTACGGCTGCGCGGATCGGGTGAGCCGATCGGTGCGGTCACCCTGTCGGCCGGCGTCGCGGTCGGCATGGGCGTGCCGATGCAGGAGACGTTCGACCGCGCCGAGGCGTTCCGCGCGATCGCCAGCGCCGGGCAGGGCAATCGCGTGGTGTCGCGCGCCTAGCCAATTCGCTGCGGGCTGCTATAGCGCGCGGCCATGCAGCGTCTTGATGGCGCGGCCCCCGTTCCCGCGCATCTGGCGGGGGGGATCGTCGCGCTGGGCAATTTCGACGGATTTCATCTCGGCCACCAGGCGGTGGTCGGGGCCGCCGTCGCGCGCGCGCGCGCCGAGGGACGTCCGGCGCTGGTCGCGACCTTCGATCCGCATCCCGTTCGCTTGTTCAAGCCGGGGGCCGCGCCCTTTCGCCTGACCGGACTCGACCAGCGCGCGCGCCTGTTCGCCGACGCCGGGGTCGATGCGATGATGGTGTTCCGTTTCGACGCAGCGCTGGCCGCGCTGACCGCGCGCGCCTTTGTCGAGGAACGGCTGCTCGGCGACCTCCAGATCGGCGGGGTGGTGACCGGCGAGGACTTCACCTTCGGCCGGGGGCGCAGCGGGACGGTGGCGACGCTGCGCGAATGGGGGCGCGAGCTGGGCTTTTCGAGCGACGCGGTCGCCCCGGTGGCGCTAGACGGAGAGACGGTGTCGTCGACGCGCATCCGCCAGCATCTGGCCGCCGGCGAACCGCGAGAGGCTGCGCGGCTGTTGACCCGGCCCTTCACGATCGAGGGCGTGGTGCAGCATGGCGACAAGCTGGGCCGCACCATCGGCTACCCGACCGCCAACCTCGACATGGGCGAATATCTGCGCCCCGCTTATGGCATCTATGCGGTGCGCGGGACCCTGGAGGATGGACGTGTGCTGGACGGCGCGGCCAATCTGGGCATCCGGCCGCAATTCGATCCGCCCAAGGAATTGCTGGAGCCGCATTTCTTCGACTTCAGCGGCGACCTCTATGGTCAGCGCCTGTCGGTCGAGCTGATCGAGTATCTGCGGCCCGAGGCGAAGTTCGATTCGCTGGACGCACTCGTCACGCAGATGGACGCTGACTGTGCCCGCGCGCGGGCGATACTGGCCCAGATACCGGGATCGCATAATCCGGCATGACGTGTTAACCTAAAGTCGTTAAGGGCCTGTCCCCTATGAGCGACGCGCCCGATTACCGCGACACCGTCTTCCTGCCGAAGACCGATTTCCCCATGAAGGCGGGACTTGCCGCCAAGGAACCGGCGATTCTGGATCGCTGGGCCAGGATGGGGCTGTACGACCGCCTGCGCCGCGAGCGTGCGGGGCGCGAGCGGTTCATCCTGCATGACGGCCCGCCTTATGCGAATGGCGACATTCACATGGGCCATGCGCTGAACAAGGTGCTGAAGGACATCATCGTCCGCTCGCAGAGCCTGATGGGCAAGGACGCGCCTTACGTCCCCGGCTGGGACTGTCACGGCCTGCCGATCGAGTGGAAGGTCGAGGAGGCGTATCGCGCCAAGAAGCTGAACAAGGACGAGGTGCCCGTCGCGCAGTTCCGTGCCGAGTGTCGCGCCTATGCCGATACCTGGGTGGGCACGCAAAAGGCGCAGTTCGAGCGGCTGGGCATCATGGGCGACTGGGCGAACCCCTATCTGACCATGACCTATGACGCCGAGGCGGTGATCGCGGGCGAGCTGCTGAAGTTCGCCGAATCGGGCCAGCTCTATCGCGGCGCCAAGCCGGTCATGTGGTCGCCGGTCGAAAAGACCGCGCTGGCCGAGGCCGAGGTCGAATATGAGGACATCGTCTCGACCCAGATCGATGTCGGGTTCGAGGTGGCAAGCTGCCCCGAATATCCCGATCTGGTCGGCGCGCTGGCAGTCATCTGGACGACGACCCCCTGGACGATCCCGGTCAACCAGGCGCTGAGCTATGGCGAGGCGATCGACTATCTGCACTTCGAGTGCGATGGTCGTCGTTACTTGGTCGCCGAGCCGCTGCTGCCCGCCTTCACCAAGCGCACCGGCATCACGATGAAGGGCTTCATCGCGCTCGCCAAGGGGCCGGTGCTGGAGGGCGCGACCGCGCTTCACCCGATGCACAAGCTGGGCGGTTTCTTCGCCAAGCCGCGCCCGTTCCTGGCCGGCGAGTTCGTCACCACCGACGCCGGTACGGGTCTGGTCCATATGGCCCCCGATCACGGCGAGGACGACTTCCTGCTGTGCAAGGCGAACGGCATCGACCCCGTCTTCGCGGTGCAGGGCGATGGCACCTATCGCCCCGACTGGGCATGGCTGGGCGGCCAGGGCAGCGTCATCAACAAGAAGTTCGTGTCCGCCGAGGGCCCAATCTGTTCGGACCTGCGCGAGGTCGGTGCGCTGCTGTCGGCCTCGGACGATTTCCAGCACAGCTATCCGCATAGCTGGCGCTCCAAGGCCAAGGTGATCTTCCGCGCCACCCCGCAATGGTTCATCCCGATGGACCGCGCCGATGCGACGCTGGTCCCCGACATGGCGATGGCGCAGGTCGACCCGATTTCGGGCATGACGCCGCTCCTCACGGTGCCGCTGGGCAATGGCGCGACGCTGCGACAGACCGCGCTGGATGCGATCGAGCGCACCCGCTGGGTGCCCGAGCGCAGCCGCAACCGTATCCGCTCGATGGTCGAGGGGCGTCCCGACTGGGTCATCAGCCGCCAGCGCGCCTGGGGCGTGCCGATCGCGCTCTACGTCAACCGCCAGACCGGCGAATATCTGGCTGACAAGGACGTCAACGCCCGCATCCTCGCCGCCTTCCGTGAGGGCGGAGCGGATGCGTGGTTCACCGCCGACCATCAGACGCTGCTCGGCGCCGACTACAACCTCGCCGATTTCGAGCCGGTCAACGACATCCTCGACGTGTGGTTCGACTCAGGGTCGACCCATGCCTTCGTGATCGAGGCACGTTACGGCGAGGGCACGCGCGCGAACCTGTATCTCGAAGGGTCGGACCAGCATCGCGGCTGGTTCCAGTCGTCGCTGCTCGAATCCTGCGGCACGCGCGGTCGTGCGCCCTATGATGCGGTGCTGACCCACGGCTTCGCGCTCGACGGGCAGGGGCGCAAGATGTCCAAGTCGCTGGGCAATGTCGTCGATCCGCTGAAGATCATCGGCGAATCGGGCGCCGACATCCTGCGCATCTGGACCGCCTCGACCGATTATTTCGAGGATGTCCGCATCGGCAAGGAGGTGCTCGCCACCGCCTCGGACAGCTATCGCAAGCTGCGCAACACCTTCCGCTATATGCTTGGCGCGCTCGACGGGTTTACGGAAGAGGAGCGCATCTCGTTCGACGCGATGCCCGAGCTGGAGCGTTACGTCCTGGCCCGCTTGGAGCAACTCGATACCGAGCTGCGCCGTGCGGCCGATGCGTTCGAGTTCAACCGCTATCTGCGCGCGCTGACCGATTTCGCGAATGAGGACCTGTCGGCCTTCTTCTTCGATATCCGCAAGGACTCGCTCTATTGCGACGCCGCGACCGATCCGAAGCGTCGCAGCTATCGCACTGTCCTGGACATCCTGTTCCACGCGCTCGTCCGCTACGCCGCGCCGATCCTGTGCTTTACCGCCGAGGAAGTGTGGCAGGCGCGCTATCCATCGGAAGATGGTTCGGTCCATCTGCTTGAATGGCCCGAACTGCCGCAGCTGGGTGAGGACGAGGCGCTGATGGCGCGCTGGGCCGAGATCCGGTCCTTGCGCGCGCAGGTGACCGAGGCGATCGAGCCGCTGCGCCGCGAAAAGACGATCCGTTCGTCCAACGAGGCCGTGGTGACGGTGCCGTCGCTGCCGCTCGATCCGCAGGGACTGGCCGAGGCGTTCATCGTCGCCGATGTCGCGGTGGCCGACACGGTCGGCGTGACGCGCACCGATTATCACAAATGCGGCCGCTGCTGGCGGCACCTGCCCGATGTCGCGGCGGATGGCGAACTGTGCGGCCGCTGTGCCGAGGTGGTCGCCCATGGCTAAGCTGCCCGCCCGCGGTCTGGCGACCGCCGCGATCCTGTTCGTCGTCGATCAGCTCATCAAATGGGCGGTGACCGGGCCGATGTCCCTGCGCGCCCTGGGCGATGTTCGTGAGATCACGAGCTTCTTCAACCTGCGCTTCGTGCCCAATTACGGCATTTCACTCGGTTTGCTGACGGCCGACAGCAACGCCTCGCGCTGGGCGCTGGTCGCGATGACCGGCGCGATCGCGCTGGCGGTGGCCTTCTGGATGACGCGCGAGCGCAATCCGTTCGACCAGATCGCGCTGGGCTGCGTGCTGGGCGGGGCGCTGGGCAATATCATCGACCGGGTGCGCTTCGGTTATGTCGTCGATTTCGCCGATCTGCACTTCGGCGAGTGGCGGCCCTTTTTGGTCTTCAATGTCGCCGACGCGGCGATTACTATCGGCGTTCTGGTTTTGCTGGCGCGCGCGCTCCTCGTGCGCGATCGGCCTGCTCCTATGGAGAAGAGCAATGCGTAAGTTGGTGCCCGTCATCGCAGGTCTGTCCTGCGCCGCGTTGCTGACGGGATGTGGGGCCGGGCGTGGCCTGGACCGTGCGCGTCCCGACGAATTCGCCGTCGCGCGCCAGCCTTCGCTGGTGATCCCGCCCGACTATGCGCTGGTCCCGCCGCAGCCGGGCGCCGCGCCCGTGCAGACGCGCGGTGGCCAGCAGCAGACGCTGGACGCGCTGTTCGGCGGTCAGGCGGCGCGCAGCCAGTCGGAATATGGCCTGGTGCAGAATGCCGGTGGCGATAGCGCCGATGCGGGCATCCGCTCCTCGGTCGGCGATCCGGCGACCAATGTCGTCGACAAGGGCGCGACCACCCGTGACATCGTCGCCGCCCCCGAAGGCGACGGCCAGGACGCCCGCGCCGCCGCCGGCACGCGCTGATCCGACAGGTTCGAGAGGGAAGGGGCCGGGGCGCGACCAAGCGTTCCGGCCCCTTTTTCGTTGGGTCGGATCGGTTCGTAAGCCCCTCCCCTTCAGGGGAGGGGTTGGGGTGGGGCCTATCGTCAAAGGACTGGACTTGCGGAAGCGCCCACTCCCGGCCCCCCTGAAGGGGAGGGGAGAGAAAATACAAATCCGGCCCCTCAATAGACCGGCGGCGACACTCCCTCGCCATCGGTCGCGGGCATATTTCTCGGCCCCATGTTGAACCGTACCCGGTCGACGCAGCCGGTATAGCCCTGCGTGCTGACCTTGAAGCGCGCGCCGCGCAGCACGGCGATCGCACCGTCGCCGAAATCGCTCGCGGGCTGCGCGGCGATCACCTTCAGATTGCCCAGCTCGCCCCAGGGCGCGACGTCATAGCTGACGACCGCCCAGCCCTCGATCGAACGGCGGCGAAAGGGTTCGGGGAAACGCAGCTGCGGCGCCACCGCCCAGTCATGCTCGTCGGGGCAGTTGCCCTCGACCTTGGTGTCGCGGATCGCCTCGGGCATGTCGGGGGCGGGCAGCGTCGCCGGCGCGCGCCAGAAGGGATAGAAGCAACCGGTGCGCGGGCCGCCGGTGAAGCGCGAAGCGCGGATGGCCTTCAACGCCGCGGCGTCGAGCGCGGGATTGGCGGTGCCGGTCAGCAGCGTGGCCCCCACCGGCTTGCCCTTGGCATCCAGGTCATAGCGGACCATCGACCAGTCGCGCGCGCCGGGCGTGGCGGGCAGCTTTTCGAAATCGGGCAGGACGCGGACCAGCGGCTGGGGCTGCGGATCGTCCTGGCAGGTGCCGCCGGCCGTGCGGATGCGCAGCCAGCCATTCTTCGGCAGCGCGCCCGATTGCGGCTGGATGGTATAGGACATCAATTCCGGCACGTCCGCCCGCTCCAGCGGCGTCGCGCGGAGCGCATAGGTGACGCGGCAATCCTGACGCACCATGTTGGGCGCGAAGCGGCTGGTGACCAGCGCCGGTACGACGTCCTCGCCGAACATGACGTAATCCGGGCCGTCGCGGGTCACCGATACCGGGCGGCCGGCTTGGTCGATGGCGAAACGCAGCGTGAGCGTGCGGTCGGTGACGTTCGCCCCGCTCCAGCCCAGGAGGTTCAAGGGCCGTCGAACCGTTGCCCCACCGACCGGGGCACCGCCGCAGGTGACTGGGCCCGGCATCCATTGCAGCAGCACGCGTGACGAAGGGGGCGTGGCATGGGGGGCGGAGCGAACCGTAAGGACAGGTGGCGGGGGTGGCGTCGTCCCCGTTTGCGAGCCGGCGGGTGCACCGGGCATCGACGAGGCGGACAACAGGGCAAGGAACAGCGGCCGAATCATTGCGAAACCCTCCCGATCGCGCCGGGGCACCGGCATCGATGACCAGAGCCTATGGGCGCTTCGTGACGGACGCGAGTCTTTCGGCCGGGATGACGCGCTTTTCACCGGAAAGGGCGGCGCCATGATCGGCACCGCCCTTCACCCCCCGGTCAGGCCGTCAGAAGGCGGCGGTCAGCGAGAAGAGGACCGTCGCATCGGCGATGCTGGCGCCGCCGGGCACCTGCCCCTTGGAGAAGTTCGGCTGGAGATAGGCCGACTCGGCGCCGGTGATGTCGGTGTCGATATAGGCGACGCCCAGCGTGATGTTCTTGTAAACCGCGACGTCGGCGCCCAGCGACCAGTCCCAATATTCGCCGGTCGGCGACAGGCTGGTGCCGTTAGGGCCCAGGCCCGGATTGCCCTTGGAATAGCCGATATGCGCCTTGGCGGTGATTGGCGTGCTGGGGATGCCGACCGTGCCGTCGCCGGTCAGATAGAGGTTATCCCAACGCTGGCCCCGGCTGTACGAGGTGTTCGAGAAGTTGCCGAGCGAGGTCTGCTTGGGCGCGTAATAGACGCCGGCGGTCAGGTTGGCGGGGCCCGCCGTGCCCGACAGGCGGCCGAACAGCTCGACCACATCCGACTCGGACGCGCCGCCCGGATAGGTGTACCAAGTGACGCCGACATCGGCCGTCGCATTGCCATAGCTGTGCTTGTAGCCGACGATACCGTCGAGCTCCATGTTGGCGCCGCCGAACGTACCCCAACCGGCCAGGTTGGATGCGAAGGTGCCAATATAGAAACCGCTGTCATGCGCGATGGTCAGCGCGCCCTGTATCGCGGCGTTCTTGTTGGTCTGCGACACGCCGCGCAGCCGGTAGTCGGTCAGGATCGCGACGCTGCCGCTGACTGTGACGGGAGAAGGCGGTGCCGTTTCGCTGCCGCTGTCCTGCGCGAAGGCGGGTGTCGAGGCGACCAGCGAGAAGCCGCCAAGGAGGATCGTGGAGAAGCGCATCGTTTCCCTTTCAAACGGAAATTCGATGTTCTCACCTGCAACCTCGCGGCGATGCGGCCTCTATAGGTGTCGGGTCAAACCCGGCGGACCGTCTGCCGTCGCGAGAAGGCCAAGCTGACAGCGCATGATGCACTGCACAAGCATAAACTCGATCCATGATGGTTTTTCGGCGACGCGCTGTGGCCGAAGGGTCACGGCTCCGGGCTGATGGGCGCGTCCAGATTCTCGTGACGCAGGCCGCCGGGCAGCGAGCGGATGTGAATGTCACGCTGTGGATAGGGCAGGCCGACGCCGTGCTCCTTGAACAGGAACCACAACCGGTTGAGCACGTCCGAGCGGACATTGCCGACGCCGCTTTCGGGATCGCTGATCCACGCGAGGATCTCGTGCTGGAGCGCATGGTCGCCGAAGCTCATCAGCCACACGGTCGGCTTGGGGCTCTTCAGGACGCGCGGCGATTCGCGCGCGGCGCGCAGCATCAGCTCCTGCGCCAGCTTCAGGTCGTTGTCATAGGCGATCGAGACGGGGATGCGGACGCGGACGTTGCGGTCGGAATAGGACCAGTTCTCCACCTCCTGCGTCATCAGATTCTCGTTCGGAATCAGATGCTCCTTGCCGTCGCGGGTGATGATCGAGACGGCGCGCACCCCGATCTTGTTGACCCAGCCGATCTCTTTCTGGAGCGCAATGACGTCGCCCGGCTTGATCGAGCGGTCCATCAAAAGGATGATCCCGGCGATCAGATTGCCGATCGTCTTTTGCAGCCCGAAACCGATCGCCAGGCCGAACCCGCCCGAGAACAGCGCCAGGCTGGTCAGGTCGATCTCCAGCAAATCCATCGCGAAGAAGAAGGCGATGACGACGATGGCGATGCTGGCGAGTTTCTGCGCCAGCAGCTTCTGCGTCGGGTCCAGCCCGCGCGCATGGCCGATCCATTGTTCGGTGATCCGGGTGACCGCGCGAGTGACGGCGAGGATCACGACGATGGTGACCAGCATCGTCACCAGCAGCATCACCGAGAATCGCCGCGACCCGACGGTAAAGCCGATCTGTTCGGCCAGCCGGCTGACCGGGCCGAGGCCGCCGATCTCGCGGCTGAACAGCGCGACGAAACAGACGATGGCGAAGATCCAGGCGAGCCAGCGCGGCAGGTTCAGCCCGCGCAACAGCTGGAACCCCGCGCGTGCCACCGACGCCCCCAGCGCCAGTCCGATGGGTACGCCCGCCAAGGCCTCCCAGGGCCAGAGCGCGCCCAGCGTCATCAGCAGGATGGCGGCGGCCAGATGCCGGGTGATCGCGCAGATGCGGACCTGCAACGCCTCGCCATGCGACGCGGCGAAACGCTGGACCAGCGCGGCCACATGCGGGCCGAGCTTGCGGCCAGCGATGGCGCCGCCCGCCAGCATCGCCAAAGTCAGCGCGGTGGCGACCCCGGCCTCCATGGCCTCGGCGCGGGTCGGCAGCTCGATGCCGCTCGCCTGAAGCCACTCGAACAATGTCATCCGCGCGCGGCCCGGAAACGGGCGAGGCCCCGGTCAAGATCGGCGATCAGGTCGCCCACATCCTCCAACCCGATCTGGAGCCGGACCAGCGGCCCGGCGAAGTCGCGCTTGGTCACGCTGCGATGGCGATGCGGGTCGGCGGGGATGGCCAGGCTCTCATAACCGCCCCAGCTGAAGCCGAGGCCGAACAGCGCGAGGCCATCGAGCATCGCGGTGCGCGCGGCGTCGTTGCCGCCGTCGAGGACGAAGGCGAACAGCCCGCTCGACCCTAAAAAGTCGCGCGCAAAAATCTCATGGCCGGGGCAGGAGGGAAGCGCGGGATGCAAGACCTGCGCGACGCCGGGCTGCTCGGCGAGCCATTTGGCGATGGCCAGCGCGCTGGTCTGATGCTGGGCGAGGCGGACGCCCATGGTGCGCAGACCCCGGCTGCCCAGATAGGCGTCATCGGGGCTGGCGACCTGCCCCAATTGGAAGCTGGTGTCGCGAAGCGCCGCCCAGTGCGAAGGCGCCGCCGTGACCGAACCCAGCATCGCATCCGAATGGCCGACCACATATTTGGTGCAAGCGAGGATCGTCAGGTCGACGCCCTTCTCGATTGCGGGGAAGAACAGCGGCGTCGCCCAGGTATTGTCGAGGATCGTGGTGATGCCCTTGGCCTTAGCGACCGCGATGATGGCGGGAATATCCTGCACCTCGAAGCTGAGCGAGCCGGGGCTTTCGAGGAAGATCGCGCGTGTCGCCGGGCCGATCAGCTCGGCAATGCCAGCGCCGACCAACGGATCGTAGAAGCGCGTCGTGATCCCCATCCGCGCCAGCAAGCCGGTCGCCAGCCCGCGCGTCGGATCATAGGCGCTGTCGACCAGCAGCAGTTCGTCACCCGGCGACAACACCGACAGCAACGCCGCCGCGATCGCCGCCACGCCCGAGGGATAGAGGAATGTCGCCTGCGCGCCCGGCTCCAGGCTGGTCAGCGCATCGGCCAGCGACCATTGGGTGGGCAGGCCCTTGCGACCATAGAACAGCTTTTCATGCAGATCGCCCGCGCCGACGCTACGCATATGCGCGACATTGTCGTAGAGCACGGTCGAACCGCGCCAGACGGGGACGTTGACCACGCCTTTAGTCCATTCGGCGCGGCGGCCCGCTTGGACCAGACGAGTGGCGGGCTTGATGGGCAGATCGTCGTCGGTCATCGGGGTCACGCGTCTTTCGCTTTTGGTGTGCTGGGGTCGGAACCCCATTCGGTCCAGCTGCCGTCATAGACCGGCATCAGGCCGCCGATCCGCTCGGCCGCGAAGGCGAGGACGCAGGCGGTGATGCCTGATCCGCAGGTGGCGACCATCGGCCGGTTCGGATCGACCCCGGCGGCGGTGAATTCGGCGGCGATGGCGTGGGCAGACTTCCAGCGGCCGTCGCCCTCGAACATCCGATTATAGGGCAGGTTCAATGCGCCGGGGATATGGCCGGGCTCGACACCAGGGCGCGGCTCGGGCTCGGCACCGGCGAACCGGCCGGGCGAGCGGGCATCGACGATCTGCGCATCGCCTGCTTCGACATGGGCATGGACCTCGCGCAGACTGCGCACGCGGGCCAGGTCGGCATGGGCGACGAACAGGCCGGGGGTTTCGGGCGCGCCCGCCGCACCGACCATCACCGGCTGCCCCGCCTCGACCCAGGCCGCCAGCCCGCCATCGAGCAGAGCGATCTTGGTGGCGCCGAACAGGTTCAGCAGCCACCAGACCCGCGCCGAACTGTGCAGCGACGAGCGGTCGTAGAGGACGATGCGGTCGGCATGGCCGACACCGGCTTCGCTCATCGCATGCGCGAAATGCTCCGCCGGCGGGAGCGTCATCGGGAGGTCGCTCTCGGGATCGGCGAGGCCGCCCAGCGCCAGGAAGCGCGCGCCGGGGATATGTCCGTCCTCGAACCCGCGCCGCGCGGCCTGGCCGGTCGGATCGTCGAGGAAATAGGTGACGTCGAGGATGCGCACATCCGCCTCGCCCGCGATCGCGGCGAGGTCTTGCGGGGTTATGAGTGGCGGCATCTGGGGCTCCTCGGTCGGTGGGTCCGTACCTAGGCGCGTTGGGGGCGGGGTCGCAAGCGGGGGCGGGGTAAGCCCCTCCCGCAGGCGGGAGGGGTTTGGGGAGGGCAGGAAGTCTCACCGAGACTGTTGTGTGGGGCGTGCCATCCCCCATCCCCTCCCGCCTGCGGGAGGGGAGCGGTTAAAGGCGAGGGTGGGGCGTGGCCTTCGACTTCGCTCAGGCTGAACGGAGGGAGGAGTAGGTCTTCCACAACATCCGTTCAGCCTGAGC
>NZ_JBNNOB010000106.1:0-13277 GCF_050274375.1 Sphingomonas sp. NPDC019816 | reverse complement strand
TTTTTTTTTTTTTTTTTCTTTTTTTTGACGGCCGGCAGGACAGCCTCAGGCGGCGCTACGGGGATTTCTGGCCCTTCCCGGGCGGTTTCGGTGCTCACGACGCGCCTCGCTCCTCAGCCGCGCTTGTAGCCCACCTTATAAAGAACGGTCAAATCTGCTTATGTGATAAGTGCAATTATCGCATATGAACTTTTCGACGATAGCATGAGGCGAAACCAACTGCTGACTTTGGTTTCCTCACGCGCTAAGCGTAAGAGCGATGCAGGAGATCGTCGACCGCCGCGCAAATGACCCAATGTTGCTGCTCGGCCGGCTCGACGGCCGGCTTCATCATAGTACAAGCGCCGACATTTTCCTTGCGCGATCGCGCCTTCACGGCGCCGCGGCGTTAGCAGGTCTCGCCGGCGTGCCGATCGCTGTCGGCGACCTGCAGGATTGGATCGCGGGGCGAAGCGCCCCTCCCCGCGCCTCCGAAGGTCTCAACGATCCGATATCGGTGGCGTCCATTTTCCACCTCGCACTAAGTCGGGACGAGGATGTCAGAGACCCGGTTGGCCGCGCATCCCTCAATGCTCTCCGAACCATCCTCGACGACCGTGCAGAGGCTGAGCGCTATGGTGGAGACGATCTCGCACACTTCGGCCCGCTCTGGCGTCAGGTGAAGTCTGCGGCGGATGCACCCTTCCCCGTCGCCGATCTCCGGTCCATCGCCGAGCGCGTGTTCGCTCTTGCCGAAATGACCGAGCGTCTTCCGGTCGGCGCCTCGGAGGTTGTTGCGATCGACGGACGCTCGTTGGAGCTTCCTCCCCGCTGCCGCGATCGCAACTGGCTCGTCGCGACCGCTCTTCCTCGCATGCTCTACCGCGCTGGCTTCACGAGCCGCATCATCCCCTCACTGGTGCCGCTCCCCAAGTTCATGCCCCCTTCCCCTGCCGCGCTGACCGGGTTCCTCGCTAAGGAGATCGGGCAGATCAGCGCGGCGGGGCTCCGCGAGCTTTCCGCAATTGAGCATGACGTCGCCAAGCTCACCAATTTGGGTGCAACTCAGCGAAGTCGCCTGCCGCTTCTCGGGCGCCTATTGATCGCCTATCCAGGGCTCCAGGCATCCTCCGTTTCGAAGCTGCTGTCTGTGACACCTCAGGGTGCCCGAAAGCTCCTCGCGGCGCTGCCCACCACGCCTGCCGCGCAGCGCCGGCTGCGGGCCGAATAGCGACCGGGACGCCCTCCGTACTGAAACGCCGTCTCGCTTGTTTTGCTCAGCTCGCCGGCAACAGTTCTTCGATCGCTTTCATGAGCTCGGCCTTCGTGGCGCCGGTCCGGGGCACGATCTTGATCGTGATCCCCCCACCTCTGGCACTGGCATAGCGCAGAATCGTCTTTCCGCCTTTGCCCGTGATCTCTCGCTCGCCAGTCTCCTTCTTCTTTGCCTCAACGGTCGCACGAACAAGTCGCTTCGCCACCTCGGGTCCGGTCAGACTGGAACCACCATTCCTACGCTCGGCCTCGATGCGCTCGGCCTCGTCTCGCATTCGCTTCAGAGTTTTCGGTTCGCTGGTCAGCGGTTTGATATCGCGCGCCACTCGAACGGTAATGTCGTGGGTGTCCGAAAATGCCGCCACGATCTCCTCAGGAAGCCTCGCAACATCCAGCAGGCGGCTCAGCCATGACCGCGAGAGGTTGAGATGCTCCGCCATCTGGGACTGGGAGTTCTCGTAAAACTCCGACAGCGCTCGCGCATATTCCTTTGCACGCTCCCAGTCTGAAATGTCCTTTCGCGACCGATTTTCAACGTCCGAAACCCGGAATGCCTCTTCATCCGTGACGGTCTGGATCGTGACGAGATAATCAAATTCTGGATGATGATGTTCGCGGAGCCACTGGACAGTCCACCACCGGCGAACGCCAGCGATGATCTCATAATCGTAGTCAGGATCGTCCTTCAGACGACGCACGATCGCCGGGATGCGCTGCCGCTTCGCCGCGAGAAAGGAGTCGATCAGATCGCGACAGCTCTCTTCGGACAAATGGTCCAGGTCGCGATTGTGCATCCGCCAGGGACGGCAACGAGCCGGGTCCACCCACTCCGTTCGATCGGTAACCGTCTTGCCGCTCGCTATCCGCGCCAGGGTCTGGCTTCGGCTCGCGATGATCCCTTCCGAGGGGCTCGCATTGTCAAGCTCGGCCTCATTATCCAGGCCTTCGGTGAACATCGAGCCGAAGCCCTTATTTCCTTTTGTCATCGGCTCGCTCCTACTCGAATTTCCGGCATCTTGGAGACCCGATTTGTTGGTCTGTTGCCACGTGGCAACAAACCGAAATTCGCCTCGCCTTCGGCTCCCCTTTTCTGAGGGAAAACTGATCCTGGAATTTGGCTCATGATACTGTTTATAAACGCTTTCCTTGCTCGGTTGCCACGTGGCAACAACGCATCATTCTTAGCAGATTTCAGCCCCATAGACGGCGAACAATTGCCCGCAGTTGCCACGTGGCAACTGCTGCTCAAAGCTGCCCCCCTGCCCGGCTCGGCCAGGTCCGCAAAACGTCTTCTTCGATGTCTCGGCAAACCTCATTCAGATGCCTCATGCACCGGTTGTAAACCTCGTGCGAAGTGACGGGCTTTTCCAGTTCAAAGACCGTCTTCATCCGCGAGCTGGCATTGTCGATCTCCGCACTGGTGACCATCACCGAAGAAGACATTGAGCCTCCGAAAACGCTCCGCATCATCGAAAGTATCTCACGATGCATCGACTTGCTGTCGTCGACCCGGCTGCCGACGAGACGGATGAAATTGTAAGCCGGGCGCCCCCTCCCCGCGAGCTGCTCGAGCTGCTTCATCGTGGTCTTCGCCATGTCGATAAACGACACCGTCGATGCGAAGTCGACCAGGCTTGGCGGCACGGGGATCACCATCGCATTGGCTGCTTGAAGGACCGCCATGGAGACCATGCCGAGTGCTGGAGGCGGATCCATGATCACCACATCGTAATCTTCTACCACCGAGTCGATGGCCTCGGCGATCAGGTCGATGATGTTCAGGTTCTGATTGCGCGCGAGGTAGCCGGCGATCTCGTATTCGAGATTGTAGAGCCGCAAATTCGCAGGGATCAGATCGAGCCCATGGAAGTGGGTCTTCCGAATGATCTTTCGCACACCCAGCAATTCCGGGTTATGGAAATGCCCATAGAGCGTGTCGTCCTCCTCCAGATCGACGTCTGGTCGGTAGCCGAACATCATTGTCGATGAAGCTTGGCTGTCGCAGTCGATAAACAGCACACGATAGCCGTTGATCGCGAAGTGCTGAGCCAGGTGCAGCGCGATCGTGGACTTGCCGACACCGCCCTTGAAATTGCAGACCGAGAGAATGGCGGGTGGATCTTCCGGGCTGCGCCACGGACGCGTTCCGAACACCTCACGCATATGATCGAGTTCTTCGAGCGTATATTGGACGCGATGACCGGAAGCCGTCCGCCCACGCTCCGGCAAACGCCCGTCGCGTTCAGCTTCTCGGATCGCCGACGCGGTGCGTCCGACAAGTGATGCAGCCTTGGAGATAGGGAAGGTGGGGGCTCGCTTCTGCCCTGTCTCTGGATCGACCGCGCTGTCGCGGATCCGCTTGAGGATCGTGAGCGCTTTACGGTGAAGCACATCCAGGCCACCTTCCAGAAGGTCATCGGCGGGGACATTTGTGGGATCAGTGGCCATGAGATTCCGCTTTTGTGGGTTTGATGGCCCACAATAGCGACGTTGGCAGTTTCGAGCAACGATTTGGCCATCGAACTTACAACTTTACCGATGATCTCCGAGCCGTTTCGGATTTCAAGGTAATGCCAATGCGCCCTGGTAGAGGCGCACCGATGATCTCCGAGTCGGTGCAAGCTTTTCGAAAACTTGCTGCGTCCGGCTGCACCGAGCGATGCCCTGTGGATAAATACCGATGATCTCAGTACCTTCCGATGATCTCGGTGCGTCCTACCAATGATCTCGGTGCCAACAGACCGATGATCTCGGAGCGCATACCTATTACATGAATCCCTGAATCAATCCGATTCGCGAATCGGCTTCAAAATTTCGATTTTTGAAAGTGGGAAGGGGCGATTCGGCAAAAGCGGCACCGAGATCATCGGTCGAATTGCAACTCTCACCCCTGATTTCCCGCCAAAACTGCCAACAGGGTTGATTTCGAAACCCAAACCTGTTGAGACAGCGCCATCACAGACCCCGGAGATTCGGGGAAGGGCGGAACAATGAACGGAGATCAGCATAGGCCGATTGGGCACCAATATGCACTCGCCATGATCGATGGCGGTGCAGAGAATGTCCGGAAGCTTGCCTCCACTGCCGGAACCCAATTGACGCTCGACGCCTTCCTGCGAGTCCACGACGAAGAGCCTGTCCCGGCATTTCTCCATTCCGCGCTTTGCGCCATGTCGCTCCCGACCAAGCGCCCGAAGGACGACACGCTCCCGATTATCCGGGAAGACGGCAAGTACGCGCTGGCAATCAACCCTCGGCCGGTTCTTCAAAATATCGATGGCAAGTCGGTCATGAGAAGCCTGGGTGTTCCATATGGGGCCTATCCCAGGGTTGCGCTCATCTATCTGCTTTCACAGGCGGTAATGAAGCGTTCGCGCGACGTCTATCTCGGCCGCAACTTCACGGAATGGATGCGGCGGCTTGGCTATCAAACGGTGTCCTATGGCCCCCGTGGCACCGCAAATCTGATGCGCGAACAGGTCGACCGCTTGCTGGCGTGCGAGTGGCAGATTCGCTGGGATGGCACCGAAACGGACGACAACGCCTTTGCGGTCCGCGATGTGAAGATCTCAAATGAATATGCTGGTTCACTCGACAAGAACGGCACCTTCGCGCGGGAAATCCGTATGTCGGAGGTCTTCTACAGTCACCTTATCGAGCACGCTGTCCCATTAAACGAAGTAGCGATCCGGGAGCTTAAAGGGACGCCAACGGCGCTCGATCTCTATACCTATCTTGCCTATCGCCTCCCACGGATCGGCTCCGACAAGGGGCAGATCATTTCTTGGGATCAACTGGCAAAGCACCTCGGCAACGAGGCTGACAGCAAGCGCTTTCGTCAAACGGTGCGGGAGACGATGCAGCTCGTCTCGGCGGTTTATCCCAACGCGAACGTCGATCTCTCCGGCAGGAAGGTGGTCCTTCATCCGTCTCCAGCGCCGATGGAGCGTAAATTGGTCGGACCCCATTTGCGACTTGTTGGGGCGCCAGGCGTCGAAACGGCACCGAGATCATCGGTTCGCACCGTTCCGCAGGCAACGAAACCCGCAGCGAAATCAGACGAACCGCTTCACGCATTCCCGCCGGGAACGCTTTCCTATGGCGACCGCGAACAGGCGTTTCGGAGTGTCGGTCTCACTAAGGGCCATCCTTGGTCAGTCGACGATATGGCCAACGCATTCCGCAAGGGATTCGCCGATATCAAGAGGCCCCGGACCGACACCGAATGGATGCGGCTCTGGGAGGCCTTCGTGATCAAATATGCGGATCGGCGGAAGAACCGGCCTGACGATTGACCGATGATGTCCGAGCCGTTCGTCGCCTGCGAACGAGCCCGAGTCGTGCCCGATGAAGCGATCAACGTGAGCGCGCCGACCCTCATCGTTGATAGGTCCGGGTCACAGCGCCATGCGCTGAAAGAGGGAAGGGGGGATGTGGCTACCGAGCAGGAGGTAGTCCTATGCCACTCACGGCCAAACGACCGACCCAGGAACTTGTTGACCTCGTAGGCGCTCTTGGCGGCACCTGGACCGGCTACAGGGCTATGGCCCGTTGCCCGGCACATGGCGACAACGATCCAAGTCTTTCGATCCGCCAAGGTGACCGCGGCATTCTGGTGACGTGCTTCGCGGGTTGCGCACGCCATGATGTTCTGCGGGAATTGCGTCGGGTTCGAACCGGCCAACATTATGCAATACCGGAACAGGATCGACCGCAAGGCAGCGCCAATGTCTCGCGCATCTGGGAGCAGGCCGTTGGCGTCAAAGGGACGCTGGCCGAGCGCTATCTTGAGCGACGCAACTTGTTGCCAGCGCCTGCCGACGTGCGCTTCCATTCGCGCTGCCCATACCTCCCGAAGCCGAAAACCGTTTATCGACCGGCTTTGCTGATTGCTGTTCGCGAGATCCGGCAGCTCGTCGCGATCCAGCGCAACTTTCTCGACCCTGCGACAGCGAAGTGCCTCCGAAAAGTCATGCTCGGCGTGCCTGGGACAGGCGCATGGCGGGGCCGGGCAGGGGGCGAGACGCTGGCGATCGCCGAAGGTTTCGAGACTGCCGGCGCCTACACCCGCATCAAGGACATCCCCTGCTGGGCCTCACTTGGCGCCAGGCGGCTCGATCAACTGGTCATTCCACCCGGCATTACGACCCTGCTGATCGCAGAGGACAATGATCCAGAAGGGCGTCGCGCCGCGGCGTCCGCCGAAGCGAAATATGCCCGTCCCGGGCTCATCATCCGCCGCGACCCGCCGCCGCCGGCTTTCAAGGATTGGGCAAAGTTCCTCGACGCGCACTGCCGGACCTGATCCCGGGGCGGAGAGAGGGGAGGGGGATCGAGGGTGTGTCGCTGCGACAGATGCAGCCGCGCAGGAGATTCCCAAATGACCGACCTTTTTCAGACCGCCGAGCGCGGCGACCGTGCCGCTGCGCACATCCTTCTATCCCAACTGGCGTCAGGCGAGCCGGTCACCCGTCAACATCTCAATCGGGCGATGGTGCAGGCGTTCGGCGGAACCGATGCCGAAGGACGCTGGACGCAGCGCTCAAGCTTCGAGGTGCTAGAGCACGCACTCGCCCTTCATCTCCGTGGATCATTGGCGCCTCTGGCCAGCCTCGCCGATGTCGCCGCGCGGATTGACCTCGCGCAGCGCCTCCCCACTCAGACCGTGCGGAGCGAAGACCAGATCGAATGGCAGCAATTCTCGACTCCTGTCGACATTGCGGCCGTCGCGATTCTGCTCGCAGATGTCCGGCAGGATGATGTCATTCTCGAGCCCAGCGCCGGCAACGGTTTGCTCGTTGCACAGCTTGGGGCTCATCGATCGCTGCATCTCAACGAGCTCGATCCGATCCGCCGCGATCGCCTGCACGGCGTTTTCCCCGGCGCAACGATCACCGGCCATGATGGGGCGATTCTTGATGCTGCTCTTGGCGACGCACCGCGTCCTTCCCTGATCCTCATGAATCCGCCGTTTTCGCGGTCGCTCGGCCGCGGCGTCGATGATCTTGCGGCCGTTCGGCATCTTCAGGCTGCACTTCGCCGATTGCAGACTGGGGGCCGCCTCGTTGCCATCATGCCCGACTGGTTCGGACCGACCACCCGAATGCGCGACCACTACGAGACCGTCCTTCGCGGATCGACAGTGCAAGCCTCTGTTCGACTTGAAGGCTGCTATCTCAAACACGGCACGTCTATCGACGTGCGAATCTTCGTCATCGACAAGGTCGCCGGCAGGCTCGCACCAGAAGTCATCCAGGGTGGATCAATCGCGGAACTGCTCGACGTTCTCACCGTGACACCTCGCCTGTCCCTTGTCGCAGATCAGCCGGCACCCGCGCCGAAGCGGGGCGGAGGCATCTCGCTCTTCAGAGCGGTCAAAAGCGCCAAGCCCATGCCCCGGGCCTTTCACGCTGCCGTGCGCAACCATGTCTTGCCGGTTGCTTACACCAGGCTCGAAACCCCGGCGCCGCTGCTCGAACAGACCGGCGTCTATCTGCCCTATCGGCCAAGCCGCCTGGTTTTCGACAAAGCCGGCGAACACCCGACTGCGCTCGTCGAATCCGTTGCCATGGGATCAATCCCAGCGCCGATCCCCGATTACGTCCCTTCGCTGCCGGAGCGGACTGTCACAGAGCGTTTGCTCTCGGCCTCCCAGCTCGAAACCGTCGTTTACGCCGGCCATGCCTGGGCTCAGACGATCCCTGGGCGCTTCGCACCGGACAAGGATGGTGTCGGCCTCGTTATCTCGGAGGAGGGCCGCGGCTACCGAAAGGGTTTCTTCCTCGGGGACGGAACCGGGGCAGGCAAGGGTCGCCAAATCGCGGCCGCCATTCTTGACAACTGGCTTCAGGGGCGGCGTCGCAATATCTGGGTCACCAAGAACGCGCCCCTCCTCGAAGATGCTCGCCGTGATTGGACGGCCCTCGGCGGGCTCGCCGGTGACATTCAGCCCATATCGAACTGGAAGATCGACGAACCCATCAGGCTTGACCAGGGCGTCCTTCTGGTCACCTATCCGACCCTTCGATCGATGCGCGGGGAACATAGCCGGCTGAAGCAGATCATCGACTGGGCCGGCGCCGATTTCGACGGCGTCATCGCCTTCGACGAAGCGCACGAGATGGGCGGTGTCGCAGGAGGCGAGGGCGCACTCGGAGCCAAGGAGGGATCGCAACAGGGCATCAGCGGCGTTCGGCTCCAGAACCATCTGCCCGCCGCGCGGATCCTCTACGCCTCTGCGACGGGGGCGTCCGAGGTCAACAACCTTGCCTATGCCGTGCGGCTCGGGCTCTGGGGACCGGAGACGGCGTTCGCCAATCGCGAGCAATTCATCTCCAGCATTCGCCAGGGCGGGATCGCCGCCATGGAATTGGTCGCACGCGATCTCAAGGCGACTGGGCTCTACATGGCGCGAGCGCTGAGCTTCGCCGGTGTCGAATATGAGATCCTGCGGCACGAACTGACGCCCGCGCAGATCGAGATCTACGACACTTACGCCAATGCCTGGTCCATCATCCACCGGAACATGGAAAAAGCCCTGGAACTCACCGGCGTCGTCGATGGTCTCGAGAACACCACTTTGAATAGCGGGGCGAAGGCATCGGCCCGCTCGCGCTTCGAGTCCACCAAGCAGCGTTTCTTCGGCCAGGCGCTGCTTTCGATGAAGCTGCCAACGGTCATCGCCGCGGTCGGCGAGCATCTTATGGCGGGCCAGTCGGTGGTGCTTCAACTGGTGACGACGGCCGAGTCCATCCTCGACCGGCGATTGGGCATGCTCAGCCCGGATGAGCGCGTCGACCTCGAAATCGACCTCAGCCCTCGTGAATATGTCATCGATTATCTCGAGCGCGCTTTCCCTACTCGCCAAATGCGCGTCTTCACCGACGACACAGGCACGCAGCGCTCCGAGCCGATGACGGACGAGACGGGTAATCCCGTCTACAATCCCGAAGCCGAAGCTGCCCGCGCGCTGATGATCGAGCATCTTTGCGCATTGCCGCCGATCATGTCGGCGCTCGACGGCATCCTGGAGCATTTCGGGCATGATCGTGTCGCGGAAGTCACTGGGCGGACAAAACGCCTAATCTCGACGGGCGACGGCCGGCAGAAGCTGGAAACCCGTTCGACCCGTACCAGTCAGGCCGAGGCCGCGGCCTTCATGCAGGGGCTGAAGCGCGTCCTCATTTTCTCGGACGCCGGCGGGACGGGGCGATCCTATCACGCATCAATGGACGTGCCGAACCAGGAGCAACGCGTCCATCTGTTGCTCGAGCCGGGCTGGCGCGCGGACCGCGCCATTCAGGGCCTTGGCCGAACCCATCGGACCCATCAGGCGAGCACGCCACTGTTCCGGCCCGTCACGACCGACTGCAAAGGCGAACTCCGCTTCACCAGCACGATTGCGAGGCGGCTCGACAGCCTCGGCGCACTCACACGGGGTCAGCGCCAGACCGGCGGTCAGAATCTCTTCGACCCGGCTGATAATCTGGAGAGCGAATATGCTTGCGCTGCGCTGGTGACGTGGTTCCACTTGCTGGTCGATGGCAAGCTCAAGAGCATCTCGCATTCGGAATTCGAGGATCGGACCGGTCTCGAGCTCTGCGACAAGGACGGCGTCCTGAAAGAGGAACTGCCGCCCATCCAGCGATGGCTAAATCGCATCCTCGCGCTTCCCATCGGCCTGCAGAACAGCATCTTCGATGAGTTTCTGTCCCTGGTCGAGACACGGGTATCGGCGGCGAGGGAGGCTGGCCGGCTCGATGTCGGTGTCGAGACGATCCTCGTCGATTCCGCCACCTTGATCGACGACACACTGCTCCGGACCGACCCGGTCAGCGGGGCGACGTCGCACTTGCTGACCATCGAGATCGCGCGGCGGCGGACCCCTGTCACCTTGGAGCGCGTGCTGCGTATCGCCGACAGCGATAGCACCGCCGTATTTCTGCTCAACGCCAAGTCGGGGATGGTCGCGCTGCAGACCCGCGCCCGAGCGCTCATGGAGGAGAAGGACGGAACGCCGATCCCGCGCTTCGAGCTGACGAGGCCGACCCGGCGGGAATATATCCGCGAGCATGAGCTCTTCGAGAGCGCCTGGAAAATAGTCGATCGGGACGCCTTCTGCGCGAAATGGCAGGCCGAAGCCGATGAAGCGGCGAACAAGGTCGACACCGAGACGATCCGCCTCGCGACCGGCTTGCTTCTGCCGATCTGGTCGGCGCTGCCCAGCGATCATCTGGTGGTCAACCGCATCGCTGACAAAGCGGGAAATAGCTGGCTCGGCCGCCTCGTTTTCGACGAGCACGTTGTCCAGCTTTTCACCAAGCTCGGCATCGATCGCGCCGAGAACCTGCCGCCCTCGGACATCATCAAATCGGCCCATTCCGGTCGAAGCGTTGATGTTGCCCGCCCATTCCCCATGACGATCCGCCGCGCGATGGTGAACCGAAATCATCGCATCGAGATAGTCGGGGCGCCGTCGGATCAGCTCGCCTGGCTGAAATCCTTGGGCTGCTTCACCGAGATCATTCAGTACCGGACACGGGTGTTCCTTCCGGTGAGCATCGCCGCCGACATCCTTGGGCGCATTCTCGCCGATCCTGGGTGAGCGCGGGTCGCCCTTGGTCAAACGACCGAGGCCGCTCTTGGGAAAGAGGGAAGGGGGAACGGGGTGGTGTCCGGGAATTGCCGGACGCCAAGAGGAGTGACCCCGGTGATCCAGACCATCAAACTCGCCAAGCTGCGGCTCTCGCCGATCAACGTCCGTACCGCACCGGACGAACAGCTTCAGATTGAACCCATGGCCGCCAGTATCGAGGCCAAGGGCGTCCTTCAGAATCTGCTCGTCACGCCCGCCAAAAAGCCGCGCGGCACCTTCGAGGTCTTCGATGGCGGACGCCGTTGGCGCGCGCTTCGCCTGCTCGCCGAGCGCGGTACGATCTCGGAAGCCGATTTCGATGTCCCCGTCATGATCCTTACCGGCGACGATGCCGAATTGTCCGAAACGTCCACGGCGACCAACTTCCATCAGCTCAAGATGACCCCCGCCGAGGAATGCCGCGCCTTTCAGCACTTCATCGGCTCGACCGGCGATCTCGATGCTGTCGCAAAGCGTTTCGGCGTGACACGTCGCTTCGTCGAGGGGCGCCTGCGCCTCGCCTCGCTGGCAGCGCCGATCTTCGACGCCTTGAGCAAAAGCGAGATCACGCTCGACATCGCCAAAGCCTATGCGTCGACCGAAAGCCACGACAAGCAGCTTCTGGTCTGGAACAGCTACCAGAATGGCCACGTAACGGCCGACACCATCCGCCGCGTCATCGCCAATGAGACGCTCAAGGCCAGCGATCCGATCGCGATTCTGGTCGGCGAGGAGCGGTATCGCGCGGCAGGCGGCAAGGTCGATGGCGACCTCTTCACCGACGGCAACGACCGCTGGAACAATCCCGAGATCGCGCACCGTCTCGCCGGCGACATCATGGAGGCCGAAGCGAGACGCATCGGTGAGGAGACGGGCCTTGCCTGGATCAGGCCGATCGCCAGCAACTACGCCCACAACGCCGCCCACGGCCTCTACCGTGCCATCCTGCAGCCGCCCGCGCTCACCGAGGAGCAATCCGCCCGCCTTGGCGAGATCGAGGCGCGCCGCGCCGAGCTCGAGGCCGAAATGCAGGACGAATCCATCTCGCCCGATGCCTACAAGGCCCTGGACCAGGAGGATGACCGACTGATCGCCGAGGCCGAGGCGATCGAGCATCGCGCGCCCGTGCTGCCAGATGAGCTGCGGCCGCATGTCGGCGCGTTTCTGCTTCTGACGCCGCAGGGCGAGATGCGTCTCGACACCCAATTTTATAGCGAGCAGGAGCTCATCGTCGAAGAACCCGACGCGATCGATGATGCGGGCGGCGGAAATCCCGGCGAACCCGACGAGGGCGGGGCGGGCAGGTTTCGCGTCGGCGTGAAGGATTCGCCCGAGCCAGCTCGCCGACCCGAAGCTGTGGCACCTGGCGGCAAGCCGCTCAGCAATCGGCTCTACGACGAGCTTGCCATACAACGCCGCGATATTCTCGCATCCTGTCTGCTCGCTCAGCCGGCGCTCGCGCTCGATTACGCGCTGTTCGTCATGATCGACGCCCGGGTTTTCGCCGGCGGCGGTTCTGCCGACGAGATCGTTCAATATGGCACCACCATCTGCGCTGATGCCCCGCAGGATCCCGTCACGGCGGATTTGCCCGGCTCACGCGCCCGGTCCTACCTGGCCGAAGCGCATGATGGCCTTGATGCCGGATGGTGCGACCACGATCACGAAATCGATCGGTTCGAAGGGTTTCGCGCGCTCGATGACGACAGCAAGGCGCAGTGGCTGGCCTATATCGTTGCCATGTCGATCGAGGCCAAGCCGCGCGGGGCCAGCGGCCAGGTCGCGATCCACAATCGATTGGCCTCGATCCTCGAGATCGACGTTGCGAGCTGGTGGCGTCCGACCGCGGAAAACTTCTTCGATCGGGTCAACAAGGGCAGCATTTTGAGCCTGCTTCATGACGTCGGCGGCGGCGCGCTGACGGCTCGGCACGCCACCCTGAAGAAGGCGGAGATCTCGGAGAGCTGTGAAAAACTCTTCGCCGGGGCGGCCATTGTCGAGCCCGAGACGAAGGACGCTGTGCTCGCATGGGTGCCGGACGCGATGCGCTTTGGTGCTGCGGCCCCGTGCCCGACCGATCGTCTCGGTGGCGAGCCGGATCGCTCTGCGTTGTCGGATGATCACATGGCGGAAGGCGCTTCGGTCGCGGACGATACGGTGATCGAGCCGGTCGAAGCCTGACCCAGCAGGACAGGGGGGCGGTCGGCGCCACTTGCGCGATCGTCCCCTCCCGCACGCTTGCCTCTCCCGAACCCCATCGTCATCCCGCTGGAGCATCAGCCATGCCTGCGAAAGCCCGTCCGAGCCGCGACGTCGCGGCCGAAATCACCAACCTCATCATCAGAAAGCTGGAAGAAGGCGTCCCGCCCTGGACTCGGCCCTGGCGGGT
>NZ_JBNNOB010000105.1:0-13747 GCF_050274375.1 Sphingomonas sp. NPDC019816 | reverse complement strand
AGCCCCTCGATATGGTCGACGTCCGGCTTCTGCATCATCTCCAGGAACTGGCGCGCATAGGCCGACAGCGACTCGACGTAACGCCGCTGCCCCTCGGCATAGATGGTGTCGAACGCCAGGCTGGACTTGCCCGACCCCGACAGGCCGGTGATGACCGTCAGCGTGTCACGGGGAATGTCGATATCGACATCCTTAAGATTATGCTCGCGCGCGCCGCGGACGGAAATCTTGGTCAGCATGGGGCTAGTTCTACTTCTGTTCCGGGAGGAAGGCCAGAGGCGAGATAGGAAGCGGCGGTCCGGGTTTCGAGGGGGCGGGGTTGCGGGAACGCGCGGACTGGGCGCATGATCCCGGCCGAGCAAATGTCCGTGGGGGAGTATTTCCGAACGTGCCGAAAATCCTGCATCTGTCCGCGCTGCTGCTGATCGCCGCCGGCGCAACGCCCGCCGTCGCGCAAAAGGCCAAGAAGACCGAGACCAAGACGACCACCGAAACCAAGGACGACGACAGCAAGCGCCCGCCGCTGCCCGCCGACAAGACGATCACCCAGACCGCCCGGATCGGCGGCAAGCTGGTCAGCTACAAGGCCACCGTGGGCAAGATCGCGGTGCGCGACGACAAGGGCAAGGAGATCGGGCAGGTCGTCTATACCGCCTATACCGTGCCGGGTGGCGACGTGCGCCGCCCCGTCACCTTCGCCTTCAACGGCGGGCCCGGTGCGGCCTCGGTCTATCTCAACATGGGCGCGGTCGGGCCCAAGCGGGTGCAGTTCGGCGCGCAGGGCGATGCCCCCTCCGATTCCCCGGTGACGAGCGACAACGCCAATAGCTGGCTGGACTTCACCGACCTGGTCTTCATCGATCCCATCGGGACCGGCTTCAGCCGCAGCCTGGTCGATGAGGGCGAGACGAAGAAGGCGTTCTACGCCAACGACCCGGACATCAAGTACCTGTCGAAGGTCGTCTATGACTGGCTGGTCAAGGAAGGCCGGCTGCGCTCGCCTAAGTACATCATGGGCGAAAGCTATGGCGGATACCGCGCGCCGCGCATCGCCTATGAGCTGCAATCGCAGATCGGCGTCGGGGTCAACGGCATCGTGATGGTGTCGCCCTATCTCGACCCGGCCTCGGGCGATGATGCCACCGCGCTGTCGCCGTTGCCGTGGATGATCGACCTGCCGTCCATGGCCGCCGCGCAGCTGGAGCGGAAGGGTCAGTTGACTCCGCAGGCGATGGCGGGAGTCGAGGCCTATGCGCGCGGCGATTATCTGCGCGACCTGATGCGCGGGCGGTCGGACACCCAGGCGGTCGATCGGATGGTGACCCGCGTGACCGAACTAACCGGACTGGACCCCGCGCTGGTCCGCAAGCTGGGCGGGCGGATCGATACGCGGACCTATTTGCGCGAGATTCACCGCAACGATGCGACGATCGGCAGCATCTACGACTCCAACGTCACCGCCTTCGACCCCTTCCCCTGGTCGTCGCAGCAGCGGTCCAACGACCCGCTGCTCGACTCGCTGATCGCGCCGACGACCAGCGCGATGGTCGACTTCGTGACGCGTGAAGTGGGCTGGAAGACCGACGCCCGCTATCACGCGCTATCCTATGGCGTGAACGCCGCCTGGGATCGCGGCCGGCCCGAGGACACGCCCGTCACCGACCTGCGCAAGGCGATCGCCAACGATCCGAAGATGAAGGTGATGATCGTGCACGGCTGGGACGACCTGTCCTGCCCGTACTTCGCGTCGCGGCTGATCGTCGACCAGATGCCGAGTTACGGTGTGGCGCAACGGGTGACGCTGAACGTCTATCCGGGCGGGCATATGTTCTACAGCCGGTCGGACAGCGGCGCGGCGTTCCGCCGGGATGCGATGGCGATGTATGGGGGGTGAGGTCTGCATCCGTTACGGACCAATATCCCCACATCCGTTCACGCTGAGCGAAGTCGAAGCGCACGCTTTGCAGATTCGTGCCTAACCCGGTGATTCCCTTGGCCTTCGACTTCGCTCAGGCTGAACGGCGGCAGGGAGACCGGGCGAGAACGGTTCCAACGTTGCTTTGACCAAATCAAATCCTCCCGATGATCCCCATCGGGAGGATTTCAACATATGGCGACCCCGACGGCGATCGAGGCGTTCATCCGGCGCTGGCAGGCGTGCGAGGGCGGGGCGGAGCGCGCGAACTATGCGCTGTTCCTGACCGAGCTGTGCGCGATCATCGGCGTCGCCCCGCCCGAACCGGCGCACGCCACCAGCGCGCGCAACGACTATGTCTTCGAACGCGCGGTCGTCCTGCCGGGCGACGAGGATCGGCGCGGCCGGATCGACCTCTACAAGCGCGGCTGCTTCGTGTTGGAAGCCAAGCAGAGCCGCGAAGGGCTGGGCGCGAAATCGCTCGCCGATCTCGGCCCCGTTCTGCCCGGTCTGCTGCCCGACGAACCCGGCGCCGCCCCCCGCTCGCGGCAATGGGACATCCTCATGCGCCGCGCGCGCGAGCAGGCCGAGCAATATGCCAGGGCGCTGCCGGTCGATCATGGCTGGCCGCCCTTTCTGATCGTCGTCGATGTCGGCCGGGTGATCGAGCTGTTCGCCGACTTTTCGGGCCAGGGCAAACATTACAAGCAGTTCCCCGACCGCGCCCGTTTCCGCATCACCCTGGAGGATCTGTGCCGCGCCGACATCCGCAAGCGGCTGGCGGCGATCTGGGAGGCGCCGCTCTCGCTCGACCCCACCCGTCATGCCGCCGCCGTCACCCGCGATGTGGCGACACGGCTGGCCAGCATTTCCAGGTTGCTGGAGGAGCGCGGGCACGATCCCGAACAGGTCGCGCTGTTCCTGATGCGCTGCCTGTTCACCATGTTCGCCGAACATAGCGGATTGCTGCCCGCCGGCGGCTTCGTCACGCTGTTGACCGACGCACGCGATCGGCCCGACGCCTTCGTGCCCTGGATGGAGGATCTCTGGCACTCGATGGACCGGGGTGGCGAGGCCAATGTGCTGCGCCGCCGCGTCCGGCGGTTCAATGGCGGCCTGTTCCATACCGCCCATGCCCTGCCGCTCAACCGAGAGGAGATCGGCGAACTGCTCGCCGCCGCCCAGCGTGACTGGCGCGATGTCGAGCCCGCCATTTTCGGCACGCTGCTCGAACAGGCGCTCGACCCGGTGCAGCGGCGACGGCTGGGCGCGCATTACACGCCGCGCGCCTATGTCGAACGGCTCGTGACCGCCACCGTCATCGCCCCCTTGCGCGACGACTGGGCGCAGGTGTTGAGCGCGATGGAGACCGAGCGCACCGACAATCCGCGCGCCGCCGTGCAGCGGGTACGCGACTTCCACCGCCGGCTGGCGCGGATGCGCATCCTCGACCCCGCATGCGGCACCGGCAATTTCCTCTACGTCACGCTGGAGCTGATGAAGCGGCTGGAGGGCGAGGTGCTGGAGGTGCTGGCCGAATTGTCGGGCGAGGAGCTGCTGCACCTCGATACCGAGACGGTGCATCCGCGCAATTTCCACGGGATCGAGGTCAATGCCCGCGCCGCCGCCATCGCGCAGCTGGTACTGTGGCTGGGCTATATCCGCTGGCAGTTGCGCAATGGCGGACAGGTGTCCGACCCGGTGCTGGAGGATGTCCAGTCGATCGTTACCGGCGACGCGTTGCTGACCGAAAGCGGCGCGCGGACGCCGTGGCCGGAGGCCGAGTTCATCATCGGCAATCCGCCCTTCATCGGTGGCAAGGACCTGCGCGGGCGACTCCCTGCGGGCATGGCCGAGGCGCTGTGGCGCGCCTATCCGAAGATGCCCCGCGCGGCCGACTACGTCCTCTACTGGTGGGAGCGAGCGGCGCAGGCGCTGGCGGCCAAGGGGTCGCCACTGATCCGCTTCGGTTTCGTCACCACCAACTCGATCACCCAGACCTTCGGCCGGCGCGTCATCGCCCGTGCGCTGGAGGGGGCGACGCCGCTGTCGGTGCTGCTCGCCATTCCCGACCACCCCTGGACCAAGGCGACGCCCGACGCCGCGATGGTGCGGATCGCGATGACGGTCGTCGCGCGCGGCAAGCAGGACGGCCGCCGCCTGCGCATCGTGCATGAAAGCGGGCTGGACAGCGACACGCCCGACATCCGCTTCGCCGAGACGGTCGGGCGGATCAATGCCGACCTGTCGGTGGGTGCGAATGTGAGCAGCGCCGAGCCGTTGTTGGCCAATGCCTGGTTATGCTCGCGCGGTGTATCGCTCCACGGCGCGGGTTTCATCGTCTCGCCAGCGGAGGCCGCGATGCTGGGGTTGGGCGTGCGCGAGGGGCTGGAACGGCATATCCGCCCCTATCGCAACGGCCGCGACCTGACCGCGCGGGCACGTGGCGCGATGGTGATCGACCTGCTCGGCCTGACCGAGGCCGAGGTACGTCGGCGCTTTCCCGAAGTGTATGGTCACCTGCTGCGCACGGTGCGAAAAGCCAGACAGGAGCAATTCGACAAGTCGCCGACCGCCGACGCCCGCGCCTATCTCGACAGTTGGTGGATCACGGGAAAGCCACGGACGGCGCTACGCCCGGCGCTGGCTGACCAGTCACGCTACATCGCGACGGTCGAGACGGCGAAGCACCGTATCTTCCAATTCCTCGACGCGGAGACGCTGCCCGACAACATGCTGGTGTGCATAGCGTCCGAAGACGGCTTCCATCTTGGCGTTCTATCATCCTCGGCCAGCCTGGCATGGACCTATGCCAATTGTGGCCTGATGGGCGTGGCGACGTTCGAGCAAGGACATCGCTATACCAAGACACAGGTGTTCGACCCCTTCCCGTTCCCCGATGCGGACGATGTCATCCGCCGCACGATAGCCGGGCTGGCCGACGAACTCGACGCCACCCGCCGCCGCATCCTGGCCGAGGTGCCCGCGCTGACCCTGACCGGGCTCTACAATCTGCGCGCCAAGCTGATCGCTGGTGAGCCGTTAAGCGGGGAGGAAGAGGATCAGCGCCGCACGGGCGCGGTCGACCTGATCGCCCGCCTGCATGACCAGATCGATGCCGCCGTCATCACCGCCTATGGCTGGCCCGCCGACATCACCGCGCCGCACATGGTCGAACGGCTGGTGGCGCTCAACGCCGCTCGACGCGCCGAGGAGCGCAGCGGCCGTGTGCGATGGCTCCGCCCCGATTTCCAGAGCCGCCGTGCGGGCGCGACCCCGCTCACCCCCGCCGATCGAGCGCTGCCGCTGGCCGAGCCCGCCGCCGCCAAGCCGCCCTTTCCCCGCGATCTCAGCGGCCGGATCGCCAGCGTCTTCGCGCTGCTCTCCGGTGATCGTCCGCTGACCGCCGCCGCGCTCGCCGGCCATTTCGCGCAGGGCCGGCAGGTGGAGCGGGCGGTCGCCGCCGCATTGTCGGGGGCGGTACGCCTGGGCTTCGTCGAACAGAGCGCGGAGGGCTATCGCCTGCGCCGGGTGGCATGATGCCGCCATCCACGCTACACGCCAGAACCGTATACGAAACGGAGCATGGGCATGGCAGGGACGATCGGCGGTTCGACGGCGGAACGGGAATTGGCGGCGCTGTCGCTCTGGACCGATCCGGCCCCGGTCATCGGCGCGGACGAGCGGCGGCAGCGCCTGGACCGGGCTCGCACGCTGATGGCGGGGATCGGCGCGGACATGCTGCTGATCGGCGCGGGCGCGAGCTTGCGCTACTTCACCGGTGTCGCCTGGGGTGCGACCGAGCGGCTGGTGGCGATGCTGTTGCCGATCGCGGGCGATCCGATCTTCATCTGCCCGGCCTTCGAACTGGGATCGTTCGAGGCGAGCCTGTCCATCCCCGCCACTGACATCCGCCTGTGGGAAGAGGATGAAAGCCCCTCCACACTGGTCGCCGACGCGCTGAAGGCGGCGGGAGCGACCACGCTCGCCATCGATCCGGCGATGGCCTTCCTGTTCGTCGATCGCATCCGCGCCGCAGCACCTGGCGTCACGCTGGTCAGCGGCGCACCGGTCGTCGACGGGTGCCGCATGATCAAGTCACCCGCCGAGATCGCGCTGATGCAACAGGCGATGGACATCACGCTGGAGGTGCAGCGCCGCGCCGCGCGTATCCTGCATGAGGGCATTCGCGCGTCCGAGGTGATCCGCTTCATCGACGCCGCCCACCGCGCGCTGGGGGCCGCGACCGGCAATTATTTCTGCGCGGTGCAGTTCGGGCGCTCGACCGCCTTTCCGCATGGCCTGCCGCAGGACGATGTGCTGCGCGACGGCGACGTGGTACTGGTCGATACCGGCACGCTGATCGACGGCTATCACAGCGACATCACCCGCACCTATGCCTTCGGTGACGTCGGCGACGAGGTCCGCCGCATTTGGGACATCGAGAAGGAAGCCCAGGCCGCCGCCTTCGCCGCCGTCCGCCCGGACGCACGTTGCGAGGCCGTCGATTATGCCGCGCGTGCGGTGCTGGACAAGGCGGGGCTCGGCCCCGACTATCGCCTGCCCGGCCTGCCCCACCGCACCGGGCACGGCATCGGCCTGTCGATCCATGAGCCCGCCTATCTGGTGCGCGGCGACACGACGCCGCTGACGCCGGGCATGTGCTTTTCCAACGAGCCGATGATCGTCGTGCCGGATCGCTTCGGCGTGCGGCTGGAGGATCACTTTTACGTGACCGAAACGGGCGCCACTTGGTTCACCGAGCCCCAGCCCGCGATCGACGACCTGGGCTGATGGATCGCCCCGGCCAAGGCGGGGCGGGTTCACGTGAAGGCGCGAAGGATCTTGTTCGCGCGGAGACGCGGAGGCGCGGAGAGGATCGCCCGCGCGGCAGCGTTCTGGAATCATCGACCGTTTGCAATTGCAGGGCCGCAGATGCGGCGGGCTGTGCCCCTCCGCGTCTCCGCGCCTCCGCGCGAACCTCTTCTACTTCGCGTCCTCGCGGCTTCGCGTGGAAAATCCTTATACCACCGTGAACCCGGCCCAGAACGGGTCCTCGCGATCGATCCAGATCGTGTTGAAGCCGGTCGACACCGCCGATCCTTGGATCGACGGCACGATCGCCGCCTGCCCGGCGAGGTCGGTCGCCTCCTCGACCCGGCCGATGAAGCGGCTGCGGATATAGCTTTCATGGACAAAGCGGTCGCCGACCTTCAGCCGCCCCTTCGCCGCCAGATGCGCCAGCCGCGCCGACGTGCCGGTGCCGCAAGGCGAACGGTCGATCGCGCGTTCGCCATAGAAAACGGCGTTGCGGCCATCGGCGTCCTTGGCCGAGGGCTTGTCGGCCCAGAGCACATGGCTGACCCCCCCGATCGAGGGTTCGAGCGGGTGCACCGGCTCGAACTTCTCGCGCACCAGTTCGCGGATCGTGCGGCTGAGTTCCACCAGCCGCGACGCGCCCAGATCGTCCAACCCGGTATAGGCCCCCTGCGGCTCGACGATCGCATAGTAATTGCCGCCATAGGCGACATCGAGCGTCAGCGGGCCGAAGCCCGGCACGTCGATCGCGATCCCCTCGGCCGCCAGATAGGCGGGCACGTTGCGGATGCGCACCGCGGTGACCTTCGCCCCCTGCTTCTCATATTCGATATGGATGGTGCCCGCCGGCACCTCGACCTTCAGCTTGCCCGGCTCGCGCGGGGTGATCAGGCCGTTTTCCAGACCGAAGGTGATCATGCCGATCGTGCCGTGCCCGCACATCGGCAGGCAGCCGCTGGTCTCGATGAACAGGATCGCTGCGTCGCTGTCGGCCTCGCACGGCGGATAGAGGAAGCCGCCCGACATCATGTCATGCCCGCGCGGCTCGAAGCACAGCCCGGTGCGAATCCAGTCGAACCGTTCCAGGAAATCCAGCCGCCGCTCGGCCATGCTGGAACCGCGCAGCAGCGGCGCACCGCCCGCCACCAGCCGGACGGGATTGCCGGCAGTATGGCCGTCGATACAGAAGAAGGTGTGGCGGATCGTCGGTGTCGTCATCGGGATTTCCTTGCTACCCAATCCGTATACGGTATCATATGGGCTATGCCCAAGCCGGAAAATACGCCCCCCTCCATGCCCGATCGAACCGCGCTGATCATCGGCGGCGGCGTGGTGGGGATGACGACCGCGCTGGCGCTGCAACGGCGTGGCTGGACGGTGACGCTGGTCGAGGCGGAGGAGAACCCCCGCGCCGCCTCCTGGGGCAATGCCGGCCATATCGCGACCGAACAGGCCGAGCCGATCGCCTCGCCCAAGATGGTGCGCGGCTTTGCGGGCAAGCTGTTCTGCCGGGGCGGCGCGCTGGCGCTTCCACCGCGTGAGATCGGGACCTGGCTGCCCTTCGCGCTGCGACTGCTGGGGGCGGCGCGTGCGGATCGCTATGTGCGGGCGCATACCGCGCTGGCCGCGCTGCTGGCGGAGGCGATGCCCGCTTGGCGGCGGCATGTCGCGGCGCTGGACGCCCCCGGATTGCTGCGCGAGGACGGCCATGTCGTCCTGTGGGAAACGGCCGAGAGCGCCGCACGCGGACTGGCGGGCTGGCAGGCCGCCGATACGGGGACGGCACGCTTCCGGGCGTTGACCGAGGCGGAACTGGCGCAATGGCAAAGCCGGATAGCTAGTCCGATCGCGGGTGGCATCCGCTTCGAGGGCAGCGGCCAGATCGCCGACCCCACGCAGCTTGCCGATACCGCGCTCCAGCGCTTCCTGGCGGATGGCGGCACGCGCATGGTGGCTCATGTCGAAGCGATCGGCGATGGCGAGGTCCGCTTGACCGATGGCCGCCGTCTGTCGGCGGGCGAGATCGTCGTGACGGCGGGCGTGGCGAGCGCCAAGTTGCTCCGCCCCTTCGGCGTCAAAGCCCCGATCATCGCCGAGCGCGGCTATCACGTCCAGACCGGCCCTGAGGTCGACTGGCCGGCGGACCTCCCCCCGGTGGTGTTCGAGGACCGCTCGATGATCGCCACCCGCTTCGCCGGGGGCTTACGCGCCGCCAGCATCGTCGAGTTCGCCCGCGCCAAGGCCAGGCCCGACCCCGCCAAATGGAACCGCCTGCGCCACCACATCGCCGCACTCGGCCTGCCGATCGGCGCGGACGCCGCACTTTGGATGGGCGCGCGCCCGACCTTGCCAGACTATCTGCCTGCCATCGGGCGGGTGCCGGGCGTGCGGGGGGTGTCCTATGCCTTCGGGCACAACCATCTCGGCCTGACGCTGGCGCCGATTACGGGGGAGTTGGTGGCGGCGATGCTGGGAGATGCGACGACGACGCCGGTACCCATGGAGCCGTTCGCGCTGACGCGGTTCGGATGACGCGGTGGTGGCGAAAAGTCTCACGAACGAGATGGGGTCCAGAACAAACCAACCGCCTTTCGAAAGCCGTCCGCCAAAGCCGGCTTAAGTGATCGCGTGGCGAACATCGCCCACCTTCTCCCTTCTCCGAACCGACCGGCCGAATGGCGCCCGTCACCGACCTTCCGGTTTGTTGATGGGCGCTTCACGACGGAAATAGCGGATGAACATTTGCCGCCCATCCTTGCCGGGCCCGAACATCTGGTCCATCGGATGGTAGCCCTGTGTCCACATCCGCTCTGAAAACTCGGGCGCTTGCATGCTTTGCATGGCGGTGCCGAATTCGGGGAAATCCAGACTGCCGCTGACCTCACACAAGGTGGCGCCGCAATGTATCTGCGGAGCCTGACCGGTGTCCTTGATCCCGGACATGTCGGCATATTGTTTCGCGATCATCGCTTCGGATCGGGTCGCCCAGGCTTCGTCACGCCCCTCCGCGCGAAGGCGATCATGCAGCGATTTGATCTGGGGAGCAAAGCCGAAGAACGGCGACGCCACGTCCGAAATCCGCGCCAGTTCCGCAGCGCGCCTGTCCGCCACGGGATCATTCTGGCTCTCCGGGGCGGGGCGCGTGTCCCCCCGCCCGATGGAGTATGACGGCGTGGCGTGGGGCGGTGCCAGGCTGGATGACACCACCCGCACGCTCGTTGCGTCGCCCGAGCCTCTGTCGGCGGACGTCCCGACCGCACTTCGGTACACCGCGACGATCAGTACCGCACCGAGCATGATGGCGCCTAAGGCTGCGATAGAGTGTCTGGCCGTCACTTTTTCACCAACCCTTCTTAGGATTACATCATCGCGGAAATGAGTATTTTCTCAATGACATCCGCAGTAACGGGATCATAGATAACAACTACCTGCCCGATATCGCTGCTAACGCATGAATGACACGGCATTGCGCCGATGCTTGCTCTAACATGATCGGGAAGCTGGCTGCGCCAATAAGCCTGGCAGCATTTTCCGCTCAAATGAAACCACTGTCAGTTTGAATGAGATAACCCAGTTCGGCCAGTCCGGTGCCCTTGGTCCGACCACCCGACATCACCATGCCGCTTTCACATGACGGCTTGGAACAGAATGAAGATGTGGCCCGGTTGATGGCCTGAGAGGCCCGCATCCGCTCCGCGTTCGATAACGTGTTGGGATAGAGGATGACAAATTCACAAGCCTTGGCCCGACAACTGATACGGACATGCTTGGCCGGTCTTGTGAAAGCACCCTCCTTTGCGAAGGCGTTGCGAATAGCGCGCTGTCGCTGGACGTCCACCGCGCGGGCGGGCGTGTCGCGGATATAGCGGTGCACTTCGGGAAAGGACGGCATATGCCATGGTCCTATCTTCGCACGCTTGGATTTTGGTATAATAGGCTCCGACCAGACGTCGGCAAAATCCGGTTCGTCGACATGCGCGCCGATGGCAGGCGCTTGCGCAGCACATAGCGGCACCGACAGCAACGCCGACGCGCAAAGCGCAAACATATTTGCATATTTTCGCATCTAATGGCTCTCCCGCACCAAAGATGTTCAATTCTTACCACGCCTATCATCTAGAGAGTCAAGTTCAATCCGATGTTTTTCTAATTTGTATGGAATACTCATATTATTCCAAGACATTAAATATATTGGGGTTTTGTAATAGTGATATACAAATGACATCGTCCTGAGTGGCATTTGCGGCCAGGCCCGATCGCCGCTTCTCCACCGACGAACGGGTTGCGTGCGGACTGGGCATAGGCTTTTGCGGGATCAGCGCCCGGAGATGCAGGAGCGGACATGGCCGGACTTCGCGAATGGCCGCGTGCAGGAACAGCTATCGGCCGCCCGCCTGAACGCACGGGTCGGGGCGCAAACGGCCGTCAACGACGCACGCGATCGCCCCTTCCCCACCGCGACACGCCCCCTCGACAATCCCCCCCCATTCGCTATCGATTAACCACGTATCGACGTGAGGGCAGCGACCGGGTCCGTGCAGATCAAGCGGCTTCGCATTTCGGGTTTCAAGAGCTTCGTCGATCCGGCCGATCTGGTCATCGAACCGGGGCTGACCGGCGTTGTCGGGCCGAATGGCTGCGGCAAGTCGAACCTGCTCGAGGCGTTGCGGTGGACGATGGGCGAGAACAGCGCGCGATCGATGCGCGGTGCGGGCATGGAAGACGTGATCTTCGCGGGCACCGCCACCCGCCCGCCGCGCGACTTCGCCGAGGTGACGATTCTGGCCGAGCGCGAGGGCGAGGAGACCGAGATCGTCCGCCGGATCGAACGCGGCGCGGGCTCGGCCTATCGGATCGACGGGCGCGACGTGCGGGCGAAGGACGTGGCGCTGCTGTTCGCCGATGCCGCGACCGGCGCGCACTCGCCCGCGCTCGTCAGCCAGAACCGGATCGGCGCGGTCATCGCCGCCAAGCCGGCCGAGCGCCGTGCGATGCTGGAGGAAGCCGCCGGCATCTCGGGCCTGCATGTCCGCCGCCGCGATGCCGAGACACGGCTGCGCGCGACCGAGGCCAATCTGGCGCGGCTGGACGAGGCGATTGCCGATCAGGACGCCCGCGTCGCTGCCTTGCGGCGACAGGCGCGTGCGGCCGAACGCTATCGCCTGTTGTCGGACCAGATCCGGGTCGCCGAGGGGCGGATGATCTTCGCCCGCTGGCGCGATGCCGCCGCCGCCGCGACCACCGCCAAGGCCGAGGCCGCCGCCGCCGAGGCGCAGGTGGAGGCGACGACCGCGACCGAGCGCAGCACGGCGGAGGCACAGGAACAGGCGGTCGCGCTCGCCGCGCGCACCCGCGCCGCCGCGCTCGCCGCGCGCGATGCTTTGAGCGAGGCGGGCCATGCGCTGTCTCGCGCGCGCGACCGCCGGCACGGCCTGCAACGCCGGATCGAGGAACTGGCCGCCGCGCGCACCCGCATCGATGAGGATCGCGCGCGCGAGGATGCGCTGGCCCATGACGCCGCCGCCGCGATCCGCCGTCTCGCCGAGGAGCGCGAGGACCTGAACGCGCGCATCGCCCATGCCGAACAGGCCATGCCCCGGCTCGACGCGTTGCTCGCCGAGGCGGAGAGCCGCAACCGCGACGCCGAGATCGCGTTGGCCAAGGCGCTGTCCGCGCAAGCCGCCGAGGCGGCCGAACGCCGGATCGCCGAGGGCGCGCTGTCGGCGGCGCGGGGTCGCCACGAACGTGCGGAACGCGACGCGCGCGGGGTCGCCGCCGCCATCGCCGCGCTGCCCGACATGGCGGATCAGGAGGCACAGCGCGAAGCCGCCATCGCCACCCAGGCCGCCGCGCGCCTCGACGCCGACAAGGCGCGCGCCGCGCTGGGCTGGGCCGAGGAAAGCGAATTGACCGCCACTGCCGAGCGCGATGCGGCGGAGACCGCGCGGGCACAGGCGATCGCCGCGCTCGCCGCGCTCGACGCCGAGGTCGCGACGCTGATCCGCGCCACCGAGCGCAAGGGCGGCGACCGGCTGCTCGACGAGGTGCAGGCCGAGCCGGGCTTCGAACGCGCTCTCGCCGCCGCGCTGGGCGACGAACTGGAAACGCCGCTGGTCGACTGGCATGGTTCGGACCTGGCGGAGGATGATCCGCCCGCGCCGGTCGGGACGCTGTCGCTGGGCGCGCGGATCAAGGCGCCGCCGACGCTTGCCCGGCGGCTGTCGCAGATATTCCTGGTCGAGGCCGATTCGGGGCAGGCGCTGGCGGTCGGGCAGCGGCTGGTGACGCGCGAAGGGCGGCTGCGCCGCTGGGACGGCTATATCGGCGAAGGCGGCGGCGCGGCGGCGGCCGAGCGGATGGAGCGGCGCAACCGGCTGGCCAAGCTGGAGGCGGAGCGCCCCGCCGTAGAGACCAGCCTGCGCGTCGCGACCGAGGCGCGCGCTGCGATCGACGACCGCATCGCCCGCGCGCGCCTGGCCGCCGCCAGTGCACGCGCGCTGCTGGCGAAGGCGGAGGCCGCGCACCGCGACGCGCAACGGGCGGAGGATCGGGCCCAGGCGCAGGTCGAACGGCTGGCCGGCCAGCGCGCCGATCTCGCCACCCGGGCCGAGCGGATCGCCGCCGAGATGGACGAGGCACTGGCCGAATGCGAACGCGCGGCCGCCGCGCTGGAGGCGCTGCCCGACGGTTCGGCTAGCGCGGCGGAGACGGCACGGCTCCAGACCGAAACGCAACTGGCGCGCTCCGCCGTGGCGCTGGCCCGGTCCGAGCGGACGACGCTCGACCGCAGTCTGGCGCAGACCCGCGACCGGCTGGAGGCGGCGACGACCGAGACGGAAAGCTGGGACCAACGCGAGGGCCAGGCAGCGGGCCGGATTGCCGAGATGGATGCGCGCGCCGCGACCCTAGCCGCCGAGGCCGCCGCCCTCGCCGATCGCCCCGCGCAGCTCGCCGAGGAGATCGCGACGCTCGCCGCCGCGCATGACGCCGCGCGCGCCGATGCCGAGCGGACCC
>NZ_JBNNOB010000104.1:0-13856 GCF_050274375.1 Sphingomonas sp. NPDC019816 | reverse complement strand
CCAGGCCAGCGCACCACCGATCGAGCACCCTGCCAGCCGACAGCCGCAAGCCAGCGAACCGCTCCGCCACCGCATCTGTCTATCCGCCATACCCGCCTGGCCCCCCTAAATCGGGTTTCGCAATGATCCCCTTCAGGGGGGGGGGTTCATTTCATGTCCTCCTGCTATAGTAACTGTTTAACAACATGCTGGGGGCACGTTTTCAAACAGGCTCTCAGCCTTCGTCGCCGCGATAGCCCAGTTGCGCGGAGATTCGCGTCGTCGTCTCCGCCAACAGCTTGCGTGCCTCGGCCAGCGTCACCGATTGCGAGCCGTCGATCGTCTCCATGAAGGGGATGGTCAGCGCGGCCATGAACTCGCCGCCAAAGCCGAACACCGGATAGCTGATATCGGTGACGCCGCGCGTGATCGGACTTTCGCGCAGTTCATGGCCTTGCGCGCGCACGCGATCGAGCGCCTCGCTCAGTCCGGCGCGGCCGATCGGGCGCCCCTGCACCAGTTCCAGCCGGTCGATGATCCGTCCCACCTGTCCCGCCGGCGCGAAGGCGAGCAGCACCTTGCCCGAACAGCTGTTCAACAGGTCGATCGACGCGCCCATGCGCAGCGCGAAGCCGCGCGTGCCGGGATTCTCCTCACGCGCGATGACCAGCCCCGCCCCGCCCTCGATCACCACCAGGTGACAGGATTGCCCGGCGGTCATCGCCAGCGCCTGCATCTCAGGGAGCGCCGCCGCCGTCAGCCGCCGCGCGGGCGTCGCCCGGTATGCGATGTCGAGGAACTTGTATGTCACGCGGTAGCGGTCGTCGGCCGACGATTTCTCCAGATAGCGCGCTTCCTCCATCACCACGACGATGCGGAACAGCTCGCCCAACGATCGGCCCAGCGCCACCGCCATCTCGCTGACCAGCAGGCCCTCGGGATGGTCGGCCAGCAACTCGATGATCTGGAACGCCTTGTCGAGCGCGGGCGCGGCATAGCTGCCCTTGCGAACACGCCCCTCGGCCCGCCCGCCGGCCCGCTCCCCATCCGCCTTGCCCTCTCGCGTCATGTCACTCCCCATGGTCGATGGAATTAGGGCGATGACGGGGGCTCGGCAAGCCGAAGGGCCGGACCGCCATGCTTAGATCGTGACGATCGCCTTCAGCACGCTGTCCGCCTCGGCAATCAGATCGGGCACGCGGGTGGGCGCTTCGTCCAGCGTCAGCTGATGGGTGCGGATCGCATCGGTCGGGATGTCGCCGCGCCGGATGCTGGCGATGACATGGTCGAAATCGACCGACAGCGCGTTGCGGCTGGCGATCAGCGTCGTCTCGCGCTTGTGAAATTCGGGATCGGCGAAGACCAGATCGTCCTTGCACACGCCCACCAGCGTATAACTGCCGCCATGCGCGACATAATCCAGCCCGGCGCGCATCGCATGGATGTTGCCGGTCGCGTCGAACACATGATCGAACATCTCGCCATCGGTCATCGCCGACAGGGTCGATGCCAGATCGGCATCGGCGACCACCCCTTCCTCGAACCCGAAATGGCGGGCGGCATAGGCCAGGCGCGGCGCGCGCGTGTCGACCAGCACCACCCGCGCCGCCCCCGCGATGCGCGCGAACAGGGCGACGCCCACGCCGATCGGTCCGGCCCCGACGACCACCGCCGTCTCGCCACTGGCCAGCGCGGCGCGGCGGACGGCGTGTGCGCCGATCGCCAGGAACTCGACCATCGCCGCCTGATCGAGCGACAAGCCGGTCGCATCGACCACCGCGCTTTCCGGCACCGCCAGAAACTCGCACATGCCGCCATCGCCATGGACACCCAGCACGCTGATCCGGGCGCAGCAATTGGGCTTGCCCCGCCGGCACGCGCGACAGGTACCGCACGCGATATAGGGATTGACGGTCACCACCTGCCCGACGGTCAGCGCCGATCCTTCGGGTGCCTCGATAACCTCGGCCGCCAGTTCGTGCCCGATCAGGCGGGGATATTGCAGGAACGGGTGTTTGCCGGTGTAGATGTGATAGTCGGTGCCGCAGATGCCAGCGCGTCGCATGCGGAGCAGCACCTGCCCCGCCGACCGCACCGGCGCTGGCCGATCCTCCACCATGATGTCGAGCGGCTGCACACAGACCAGCGCCTTCATTTCAAGCCTTTCGCAAATTTCTATACGCAACCATGCTCTCATATGTGCCATTAAAGTTCCAGCCCCGGAAGGCTGGTCGGTTCCCGACCGGGCATGCCGGGACGACAAGGAAAGAGAGGAAGGGATATGGGCCGACGGATATGCTTTGCGCTGGATCTGGTCGCCGATGCCGATCTGATCGCGGACTATGAACGGGCGCATGCCGCCGGAGCGGTCTGGCCGGACGTGACCGAGGCGATCCGCGCCAAGGGCTTTGAGTCGATGGAAATCTGGCGCACCGGCGACCGGCTGTTCATGATCGCGGAGGTGGCGGACGACTGGCCCCGTACGATCCCGCCAGAGTTGGCGGCGACCGACGCCAAATGGGAGGCGGCGATGGACCGCTTTCAAAAGCCCCTGCCCCATGCCGCATCGGGGGAGAAATGGGTGGCGATGGACCGTATCTATTCACTGGACGAACAATGACGCCGCCTGACGCCGTGATCCTGCAATTCGGCACCAGCCGCTTCCTGCAGGCCCATGTCGACCTGTTCGCCGAGGAAGCCCGCGCCGCCCGGCAGACCGTGCCGCCGATCGTCATCGTCCAGACCACCCGCGATCCCGAGCGCGCCAAGCGCTTGGCGGGCTTTGCCGATCCGGCGGGCTTTCCGGTCATTCTGCGCGGGATGAAGGATGGCGCCCCGCATGAACGGACCGTGCAGGTGCGAACCGTGTCCGAAGGATTGAGCGCGGCCAGCGACTGGCCCCGCCTGTTGCAATTGTCCGAACGGGCGAGCCATATCGTCTCCAACACCGGCGATAGCGGTTATGACATTCCCGAAGCCGACCGACACGCCCAGGCGACACCGGCCAGCTTTTGCGCGATGCTGACCGCGCTGCTGCACCACCGCTGGTCGGTGGGGGGTGCGCCGGTGACGATGCTTCCCTGCGAGCTGGTGGCACGCAATGGGGACACGTTGCGGTCGCGGGTGACGACACTAGCCGCCGACCAGGGACGCGAGGACGGTCTCCTCCAGTGGCTGGAGACCGCTTGCCTATGGGCCAACACGCTGGTCGACCGCATCGTCAGCGAACCGCTTCTCCCGGCAGGTGCCGTGGCCGAGCCCTATGCGCTCTGGGCGATCGAGCGCCAGCCGCGGCTGGCCCTGCCCTTCGCCCATCCCGACATCGTGCTGACCGACGATCTGGACCGGTACGAGCGACTGAAGCTGCACATCCTCAATCTCGGGCATAGCTGGCTGGCGGCGCGTTGGCATGACGGCGGCGGCGCGGCGGACCAAACGGTACGCGGGGCGCTGGCCGATGCCGACACGCGTGCTGCGCTGGAGCGGGTGATGGCGGAAGAAGTGCTGCCGGGCTTCGCCGCGCATGGCATGGCGGACGAGGCGCGTGTCTATATCGCGACCACACTGGAACGCTTCGCCAATCCGTTCCTCGACCACCGGCTGTCGGACATCTTCGGGGGGCACGCCGCCAAGATCGACAAGCGGGTCGGCGGGTTCATTCGATGGGTCGATGCATCGAACAAGACGGTCGCGATGCCGGATTTGCGGGCGCTGGCGGAGAAATAGGGGGACGCCTATTCCCCACCTCCGTTCAGCCTGAGCGAAGTCGAAGGCCAAGGGATTCGCTTCTCGCGAGGTCCCGGGCGTGCACTTCGACTTCGGCGCTACGCGCCGAAGTTTATCCTGAGCGGCTGGCTTGCCAGCCAGCCGAAGGGCTCAGCGCGAACGGCGGTCGGGAATTCATAGCGTGAGTATTTTCAATGAGCCCCTCCCCTTCAGGGGAGGGGTTGGGGTGGGGCCTCTCCTTGCACCCCGCGCTTGCGGAAACGCCCCACCCCCGGCCCCTCCCCTGAAGGGAAGGGGAGATTGAGTCCTCACGCCGCGCGCGGCAGACAGCTCGGCCCTTTCGCCCCTGCCGCCTTGTAGGTCAGCACGAACTCCTGATGCCCCAGCGCTTCCGACTTGGTCTCTGCGCCGCCCGACACCGCGACGATCAGGTCGACGATCTCCGCACCCACCTCGTCCAGCGTCGCGTCGCCGTACAGGATGCGCCCGGCGTTCACGTCCATATCGCCTTCCATCCGGGCATACATTTCCGGGTTGGCGGCGATCTTGATGACCGGCGAGATGGCCGAGCCGACCACCGATCCACGCCCCGTGACGAACAGGTTGATATGTGCGCCGCACGCGATCAACTCGCCGATCTCGGCATTGTCGACGATGTTGGGGAAGCCGAATTTGGGATCGCCCGCAGGCACCACGTCGAGCAGATACAGGCCCGGTCCCGGCGCCTGTTCGGCGGGCAGGATGACGCCGGTGATCGGGCGGCTGCCCGACTTGGCATAGGCGCCCGCCGACTTTTCCTCCTGGCTCGACAGACCGCCTTCGGCATTGCCGGGCGCGAAGCTGCCATAGCCCATCGCCCGGTAATAGCGCTCGGCCTGCGCGACCGAGGCGATCAGGTCCTGCGCCACCTCCGGCGTCGCGGCGCGCTCGGCCATATGGCCCTCGCACCCGATCATCTCGCCGGTTTCCTCGAAGATGCAGATCGCGCCCGCATCATAAAGCGCGTCGAAGGCGCGGCCGACCGCCGGGTTGCCGGTGATGCCGCTGGTCCCGTCCGATCCGCCGCAGATGGTGCCGATCACCAGTTCGGAGATGGTCATGGGCACGCACACGGCTTGCGCATCCGCCTGCGCCCGCACGCGCTCGACGGCTGCGATCCCCGCCTCCATCGCGCCGCGCGTGCCGCCCGACTGCTGGATCACGATGGTCTCGACCGGGCGTCCCTGTTCGCGCGCATTGGCGGCCAGCGCCTCGCGGTTGAAGCTCTCGCAGCCCAGCGACAGCAGCACCACGCCGCCGACATTGGGATGGGTGGTCAACGCTTTCATCATCGCCAGCGCATAGTCATTGGGGTAGCAGCCAGGAAAGCCGATCAGCTGCACGCGCGGATCGTCCATCCTGTCCACGATCCGCCGCGCGACATGATGCGCGCACTCGACCAGATAGACCACCAGAATGGCGTCACGAATGCCCTTGCGCCCATCGGGGCGCGCCCAGGCCTGCCAGGTCCGTTCGGTCATGGTCCCAGTCATGCCCGTGTTCATGCGTGATCTCCGTGCGCGTCGCGCAGATGCGCGGGAATATAATCGCTTTGCATATTGTGCATGTGCACCCAGCCGCCGGCCGGCGCATCATGCGTCATCGACCCGATCGGCATGCCGTATTTAATCACTTTGTCGCCTGTTCCCAAGGGCATGACCGCTAATTTATGGCCCAGCGCCACGCGTTCGGTTATCGCCAGCTCATAGCCGTCCACGATGATCCGCTCGCCCGGCTCCACCGTGCGACAACAGACCGCGACATTGTCCGCCGGGGTCAACCGGATCGCCGCGACACTCATTCCACCACTCCTGGTAACGGCGCATCGGGGCGCACCAGCCCCTGCTGCCGAAGGTCGTTCCAAAATCCCCCGGGGATCGGTTCACGGTAAAGCCGCACCGTGTCCGCCACCTGCGCCGGATTGGCGACGCCGGGGATGACGCTGGCCACCTGTGGATGCGCCAGCACGAAGGCGAGCGCCGCCGCCGCCAGCGACACGCCATGCCGCGCCGCCACCGCCTCCAGGGCGCGCACGCGGTCCAGCACATCCTGCGGCGCCGGTGCGTAATTATAGCGGGGGATGGCCGCCGCCGCGCTGCCGGTGGCCAATATGCCGCTATTATAGGGACCGCCGATGACCACCGCCGTGTCCGCCGCCGCGCAGGCGGGGAAGAACCGGTCGAGCGGCCCCTGCTCCAGCAAGGTGTAGCGCCCCGCGAGCAGGATCACGTCGAACCGCGCCACCTCCATTAGCTCCAGGCAGACATCGACCTCGTTGACGCCCAGCCCGAAGCCCTTGATCGCGCCCTCATCGCGCAATCGCTCCAGCGCCTTCAGCCCGCCACCATCGATCAGTTGCGCGCGATACCGCGCATCCGCCGCGCCATGCGTGACCCGGCCGATGTCATGGACGAACAGCAGATCGACCCGTGCCAGCCCCAGCCGTTGCAGGCTATGCTCGTGGCTACGCAGGATGCCGTCATGGCTATAGTCGTAAGCCATGCGAAACGGCATCGCGGTGTGGAAGCCATCGCGCTCGCGGTCGTCGGTGATGGTGGCATCGGGCTTCATCAGCCGCCCGACCTTGGTCGAGACGATGACGTCGCTCATCCCCCGCAGGCCGTCGCCGACGCGGCGCTCACTCAGGCCACGACCGTAATGCGGCGCGGTATCGACATAGCGAAATCCCGCCGCCAGCGCGGCATGGAGCGTCGCCGCCGCCTCGGCATCGTCGATCGCGGCGTAGAGATTGCCCAGCGCCGCCGCGCCGAACCCCAGTTCGGGAAGCGCGCAGCCCGTCGCACCCACCCTGCGGCGGGGAATGTCGATCATAAATCCAGTCCCAATCGGTAGAAGCGGTTGGCGTTGCGCCCCCACAGGTCACGTCGCTCGTCGTCGGAGAACGCCGTCAGCAACGCCTCATAGGCGCCCAGCGTCCGGTCGATATCGGCGGACAGCCGGTCGGTCGGAAAATTGGTCGCGATCATCACCCGGTCGGTGCCGAACCGCGCGATCACCTCCGCGACGATGTCGGCGAAATGCGCCGGATCGAAGGGGCTGTGCACGAAGCCCGCGCCCGACAGCTTGATCGCGGCCTGCGGCATGGCGGCGAAGGCGGCTAGGCCCGCACGCCATTCCGCCAGCCCATCGGCCGTAATCGGCAGCGCGAGGTGGTTGAGCACCACGGGCACCTCGGGATGCCGCCCGGCAACCTCGGCCAGCCCCGCCAGCTGCGGCGGAAAGCCGTGAAAGTCGAAACTCAGGCCATAACGGCCGAGCAACGCATAGCCGCGCCGCCATTGGGCATCCCGCGTCAGGTCGGAGGGATAGGCACGGCGCGTGGCGTCGTGCGGATGCCAGTTGATCAGGTGGCGGATGCCCTTCACCCGCGCATGGCCCGCCTGCCATTCCAGCTCCGCTTCGACATCGGGCCGGTCCAGCGCGACGCGGGCGACGATCCCGCTGGGCAGGCCGTCACCGTCCGCAACACCGTCGAGCCACGTGGTTTCGTCCCGCCCCGCCTCGGCGTCCGCGCCCGCATCGACATGCACCGCGCCGACGAGGTTCCAGTTCGCCAGCTCGCGGCGATAGTCCGCGATGCGATAGCTGTCGGCGATCGCCGCATTTTCCGGTGCGTCGAGCCAAGGATAGCGCAGCACCCGATGATCCCACAGGTGGAAATGCGCATCGACGAAGGGCGGGCGCCCGGTCGTGCCCCCGGTCACGCCCCCGGTCACGCCATCGTCCAGCCGCCATCGATGACGTGCATCTGCCCGGTGGTATAGGCGCTCTCGTCCGAGGCCAGGTAGAGCGCCAGTGCGGCGATCTCCTCGGCGCGGCCCAGCCGGCCCATGGGCTGGCGCGCGACAAAGGCGGCGCGGGCGGACTGTGCGTCCCCGGTGGCCGCCAGCCGCTCGTCCAAACTGGGCGATTGGACGGTGCCCGGGCAGATCGCGTTGCAGCGTATGCCTTGGCCGACATAATCGAGCGCGACCGAACGGGTGATGCCCGCCACCGCCGCCTTGGACGCGCAATAGGCATAGCGGTTGCCCACGCCGATCACGGCACCCGCGACCGAGGCCATGTTGACGATCGCACCGCCGCCATTGGCGATCATCGCCGGCATGAACGCCTGCAGCATATGCGTGATGGCATGGACATTCAGGTCGAAGGACAGGCGATAGCCATTGTCCTGCGTCGCCAGCAGGTCGCCGGCATCGACATAGCCCGCGCAGTTGAACAGCACGTCCACGGCACCGATCCGCTCCCCGAACGAAGCGATCGCGGCGGGATCGAGCAGGTCGAGCACCTCGGTCTGGCAACCGGTCAGCGTCGCCAGCGCCTCGGCATTGCGGTCGACCGCGATCACCTTTGCGCCCTCGGCGGCGAACAGTTCAGCGGCGGCGCGGCCGATCCCCTGGCCCGCACCCGTGACGATCGCCCGCTTTGCCTGTAACCGACCCATATCAATTCGTCTCCATTCGGCGGCCCGCCCACCAGGCGAAGGCCGCGACAACCGCAAAGCTCACGACCGGCACCAGCATCGCGTTGGTGATCCCGGCCAGATCCGACACCAGCCCCATCAGCGCGGTCAGCCCGGCGCCGCCGATGATCGCCATCACGATCAACGACGCCCCCGCCCGGCGCAGCGGCCCCAGCCCCTCGATCCCGAGCGCGAAGATCGTCGGGAACTGGATCGACATGAAGAAGCTCGCCGCCACCAGCGCGATCAACCCGAGCCAACCACCCGCCAGCGCGGCGACCGCGACCAGCGCGATCGAGATGCCGGCGAAGATCAGCAGCAATCGGACGGGCGCCAGCCGCGCCATCAGCGCGCTGCCCAGGAACCGCCCGGCGGCGAACAGCGCCAGCGACAGCAGCAGCGCATCCGCCCCACCGCGCTCGTTCAGCCCGACATTGGCCTGGGCATAGCGGATCGTATAGCTCCACACGCCGACTTGCGCGCCGACATAGAAGAATTGCGCGACCACCGCCGCGATCAGGCGCGGGCGACGGAACACGTCCGTGAACCGCCCATCGCGCGCCTGGTCGTCACTCGCCGGGGCGTTGGCCGGAAAGGCGACCAGCGCGGCGGCCAGCGCGAACAGCAGGACGACGATGGCGATCACGACATAGGGCGGCGCGATCGCCTGCACCTCGGCGCGGTAAAAGGCGTTGCGCGCGGCCGCGTCCATCGTCGCCAGCGCGCGCTCGTCATGCTCGATGCCCGACAGGATGAAATAGCGCCCGACCAGGATGCCGGTCAGCGCGCCGAGCGGATTGGCCGCCTGCGCCCAGTTCAGCCGCCGCGTCGCCCCCGCCGGATCGCCCAGCTCGCCCATCAGCGGATTGGCCGAGGTCTCCAGAAAGGCCAGCCCCGCCGCGATCACGAACAGGCCGAGCAGGAACAGCTGATAGACGCTGGCTGCCGCCGCCGGATAGAAGAGCAGCGCGCCGGTGCCATAGAGCAGCAGCCCGAGCACGATCGCCGCCTTGTAGCCATAACGCCGCATCACCACCGAGGCCGGCACCGCGAGCAGGAAATAGCCGAGATAGAAGACCTGCTGGACGAAGCTGGTCTCGAAATCGCTGAGCGTGAAGGCCTTGCGAAACTGCGCGATCAGGATGTCGTTCAGGTTGTTGGCCATGCCCCACAGGAAGAACAGGCTGACCGTGATCACGAGCGCGGGAAGGTAACGACGGGGGACGCCGGCGGCCCCGGCGGCGGGCGCATCGGCGTCAGCGCGCCGGAGCGGCATGTCGGCATGCATGGCCATCAGGACATTCCTCCACCGCTGTCGAACGCTGCCCCTGCCACCATGAGACGCTCCTTCTCCATGAAAACCATCTTTTATGAGCGTGAGGATAGGGGGAGGTGTCGCATATTGGCAAGCGCTATCGGCCCGATGGGTCTTGGCGCGGGGTGGGACCGGTGGTTTCGCCTCGAAGCACGGCGGCGCATCGCTTAGACGCGCCCCCTGCCCTTCAGACAGCGGCGAACCCGTCTCAAGCCATCCTGCTCCAACGTCGGGAACGGGTGCGCCATCACGGCGCACCCCGCCCCCCAGCCGTTCAGGCCGCCGCGACGAAGCGCTGCTGCTGCTCGCCCAGCTTGTCGATGCCCAGCCGCACCGTCTGGCCGGCGCGCAGGAAGACCGGTGGGTTATAGCCCATGCCGACGCCCTTGGGCGTGCCGGTGGTGATGATGTCGCCCGGCTCCAGCGTGCAGAACTGGCTGACATAGGCCACGATCTCGGCGACCGTGAAGATCATGTCGGAGGTGTTGCCGTCCTGGTGCCGGTGGCCGTCGACCTCCAGCCAGAGGCGCAGGTCCTGCGGATCGCCCACCTCGTCGGCGGTGACCAGCCAGGGACCGGTCGGGCCGAAGGTGTCGCAGCCCTTGCCCTTGTCCCAGGTGCCACCGCGCTCCAGCTGATAGGCGCGCTCGCTGACGTCGTGGACGACGCAATAGCCGGCGACATGGGCCAGCGCGTCGGCCTGTTCGACATAGCGCGCGCGGGTGCCGATCACGACGCCCAGCTCGACCTCCCAATCGGTCTTTTCCGAACCGCGCGGAATCTCGACATCGTCATGGGGACCGACGATCGCGCTCGACCATTTGCCGAAGACGACGGGTTCGGCCGGGATCGGCAGATTGCTCTCGGCGGCATGGTCGCGGTAGTTCAGGCCGATACAGACGAACTTGCCCGGCCGGGGGATGCACGAACCCAGACGCGGCTCGCCCTCGACAACCGGCAGGCTGGCGGGATCGAGCGCGGCGATCTCGGCCAGGCCCTCGGGCGACAGCCGCGCGCCGGTCAGGTCACCCAGCGCCTCGGGCAGCGCACGGATTCGGCCATCGGCATCGAGAAGGCCTGCACGTTCCTGTCCCGGTTGACCATAACGAAGCAGCTTCATCGATTCGGACTCCTCGGATCGCGGGCGCCGGTCGCGCCCCGTTACCCGTCCTCCTTATCGGGGCAGCTGCCACGCTGTCACTTGCAAATATGATCGTGCACTTTCTCATGCATGGCCGCGCGTGGACTCGCCGAGCAGCGAGAAGAAGCCCCGGGCGACCTGGCAATGCGCCACGTCCCATTCGGGATGCCATTGCACCGCCAGCACATCGGCGCCGCAGCCCGGCGCGCGAAACCCCTCGATCAGCCCGTCCTCGCTGTCCCGCGCCTCGACAACTAGGCCATAGCCGAGCCGGTCGACCCCCTGTTGATGCACCGAGTTCACCTCGACCCGGCGATGCCCGCCCTGCCCCGCCAGTCGGCCGCCGGGGGTGAGGTCGACGGGGTGATGATGGCCGAACAGCGACTCGTAATCCTCGTCCCACGATCCCCGATGATGGCGCGGCAGACCGCCCAGGCAGGTCAGCGAGCCGCCGAACAGCACGTTGATCTCCTGCATCCCCCGGCAGATGCCATAGACCGGCTTGCCACGCTCGATCATCTTGCCGCCCAGCGACAGGGCAACGGCATCGCGCTCGGGATCGCTGACGCACGGCGCCGCGGCATCGGTGTCGCCATATTGCGCCGGCGCGACATGCGAGCGGCCGCCGGTCAGCAACAGCCCGTCGAGCATGTCGGCCATGCTGGCGGGATCAACCGCCTCACGGATCGCGGGGACGATCACGACATTGGTGCCGCACAATGTGACCAACGGTTCGATGAAGCGCGTCGCCACTGCCTGGATCGGGCGGCCGGCGACCTCGTTGCCGCACATCAGGCCGATGACGGGCTTGCGCGCGGCGGTCATGCGGTCGTCTCCAGTTCCTGGCGCAGCGCCCGCGCATCGGCACGGTGCAGCGCGCGTGCCTCGGGCTGGACCAGCACGCTGTCGGGCTCGGCATCGGCCAGCAGCCAGACATTGCCCCCGATCACCGACCGCGCGCCGATCGTCACGCGGCCGAGAATGGTCGCGCCGGCATAGATGATGACATCGTCCTCGACGATCGGATGGCGCGCGAAGCGGTCATGCGGCGATCGCGGCGCGGTGCCCAACGCCGAGCGCGCGCCCAGCGTCACATGCTGATAGACGCGCACCCGCTCGCCGATGATCGCGGTCTCGCCGATGACGACGCCGGTGCCATGATCGACGAAGAAATGCCGGCCGATCGTTGCGCCCGGATGAATGTCGATCCCGGTGCGCTCATTGGCGAGTTCGGAGATGATCCGCGCGACGATGGGCGCACCGAGCGCGTTCAACTCATGCGCGATGCGGTGATGCAGGCTGGCGACCGCGCCGGGATAGCAGAGCAGGATCTCGTCGACGCTCTGCGCCGCCGGATCGGCCAGGAAGGCGGCCTCGACATCGCTGTCGACCAGATCGCGGATGCGCGGCAGCGTCGCGCCGAACAGCCGGGCGATCAGCGCGGCCTGTTCGGGCGGAAAAGTCGCATCGGCATCCTTCTGCCAATAGGCCAGCTCCGCGCCGATCTCGCGCTCCAGCGCGGTCAGTCCGGCGAGCAGCTTGGCCGCGACGAAGCGATCCTCCTCGGCCGCGCTCCCACGAAAATGGCCCAGCCGGCGCGGATAGAGCGCGGCGGCGATCAGCGCGACGACATCCTCGACGCCCGAGCGTACGGGGAAGCGTTCGACATCGCGCCCCGCATCCTGCCGCGCGCGCCACGACTGGCGCGCGACGCGCAGCGCGGAGACGATACCGTCGATCCCCGCCGACCCGGCGGCGGGGCTGTGCTGGTCTGCGATGAACGGCCTGCTCGACATGCTGATCCTCCGAGCATCATTATATCCCATCGTCGCCATGGGATATAACAGATTTGCTACGTCCCGATAAAGCACCCCCATTGCTTAACCCATGGTTGCGCGAGGTGGCCGGCACGGGCAAGGACCACCCATCATCAAGGTTCGGCCCGGCGGGAGGGAGACCGCAGGGTCGATCGTCGCCGTCCTTTCCCGGAGCCTTCCGACGATGCCCACCCCGCGCCAGACCACGTTGACCCGGTTCCTGATCGAGCAGCAGCGCCGTTCCGAAGAGACCTGCCCCCCCGAACTGCGCCTGTTGATCGAAACCGTCGCGCGCGCGTGCAAGGCGGTGAACCAGGCGATCTCCAAGGGTGCGCTGGGTGATGTGCTGGGCAGCTTGGGCAGCGAGAATGTGCAGGGCGAGGTCCAGAAGAAGCTGGACGTGATCGCCAACGACCTGCTGCTCGACGCCAATGAATGGGGTGGGCATCTGGCGGCGATGGCGTCGGAGGAGATGGAGACGATCCACCGCATCCCCAATCGCTATCCCAAGGGTGAATATCTGCTGCTCTTCGATCCCATCGACGGGTCGAGCAATGTCGATGTCGACCTGTCGGTCGGCACCATCTTCTCGGTTCTGCGCGCGCCCGAGGATTGCGCCGGCCGTGAAGTGACCGAGGCGGATTTCCTGCAACCCGGCTGCGCGCAGGTGGCGGCGGGCTATGCGATCTACGGGCCGCAGACGCTGCTGGTCCTGACGGTCGGCGACGGCGTCTATGAATTCACGCTCGACCGCGAGATCGGATCGTGGCGGCTGACCGACGGGCCGATGCGCATCCCCAGTGGCAACAAGGAATTCGCGATCAACATGGCGCGCCGTCGCCAATGGTCACCCGGTATCGCCCGCTATATCGAGGAACGCATCCTCGGCACCGAGGGCCCCTTGGGCGAGGATTACAATATGCGTTGGACCGCCTCGATGGTGGCGGACGTGCATCGCATCCTGAAGCGCGGCGGCGTGTTCCTCTATCCGGGCGACCACCGCAAGGAAGGCAAGGCCAAGCTGCGCCTGCTCTATGAAGCGAACCCGATGAGCTTCCTGATCGAACAGGCGGGCGGCGCGTCGATCGACGGCGCGGAACCGATCATGGATGTGGCGCCCATCGGCCTGCACCAGCGCGTCGGCGTCGTGCTGGGCGACGCCGAGGAGGTGGCGCTGGTCGCCGAATACGGGCGGACGGGGTGAGGGCTGGCCCCGGCTAGAAACTCGGGGCCCATAAGAGCAGGGTTGTCGCGCGACGTTGAGGGGTATGCCCTTGGCCTTCGACTGCGCTCAGGCTGAACGGGGTATGGGTTTACAAAGGCCCATATTCTCGGCTGGTCACAGCGGACCGAGGC
>NZ_JBNNOB010000103.1:0-14402 GCF_050274375.1 Sphingomonas sp. NPDC019816 | reverse complement strand
CCTCCCCTGAAGGGGAGGGGCTCGCGCTGACTCAATGCCATGTCATCACGGTCTATACCACGCCAATGGCAGACATAGCTTGGCTGCCGCCAGATAGGACACCTCTGCGTCCTACGCACCTCCGCGCGAACCCAATCTCTCAAACCCTTCGCGCCATCGCGGCTTCGCGTGAACTCAAACCTTCGCCCGGAACGGCGAAAAGTCCGTCCCCTCATCGAACACATCCACCCCCTCGGCGCGCTTCAGCCAGCCGACGATCAGGTACGTCACCGGGGTCAACAAGACCTCCCAGCCGACCTTCAGCGCCCATTGCGTGAACAGCACCACGACCACCAGATGCGTCGTCCAGCCTTCCGCCCCCCAAAAGGCCAACGGATAGAAGATCAGGCTGTCCACCCCCTGCCCCACCAGCGTCGAGCCAATGGTGCGCGACCACAAATGCCGCCCGCCCGTCCACACCTTCATCCGCGCCATGACATAGGCATTGGCGAACTCGCCTGCCCAAAAGGCGCAGACACTGGCGAGAACGATGCGCGGCACCTGTCCGAAGATCACCTCATAGGCCGCCTGGTTGGTCCAGGTCGGCGCCGGGGGGAGCGCCACCACCACATAGCTCATGAAGGCCATGAACAGCACCGCCGCCGTCCCCGCCCAGATCACGCGCCGCGCGCGGGCATAGCCATAGACCTCGGTCAGCACGTCGCCGATGACATAGCTGAGCGGAAAGAACAGGATGCCCGCCCCGAACGGCCATTGGCCGACGAGTGGCAGGGTGATGACCGCGACCTTGCCCGCGCCGATGACGTTGGAGAGGAGAAGGATGGTCACGAACGCGGCCATCACGAAGTCGAACCAGCGGAACGCGCCCCGTTCCATATCGCGCGCCGCCACGATTCGCTCTGCGCTCATGCTCAATCCCCCTCTGGCCCGACGGGTTCGTTTATCGCCATTCCCTTGGGCTGCAAACCGCGCTAGGGACGCCGCCATCCGCGCGTCCGTAGCTCAGTTGGATAGAGCAAGGAGCTTCTACCTCCTCGGTCGGGGGTTCGAATCCCTCCGGGCGCGCCAATACCGACGATTGACGAAAAAGCGCCCCGGTATCGGCCGGGGCGCTTTTTCCTGATGTCTAAGCGGTCATTCCCACTCGATCGTGCCGGGCGGCTTGCTGGTATAGTCGTACACGACGCGGTTGATGCCCTTCACCTCGTTGATGATCCGGGTCGTCACGCGCGGCAGGAAGTCGCCGGGAAAGTCGAAGGCCTGCGCGGTCATCCCGTCGACCGAGGTCACGGCGCGCAGCGCCAGCACCGAGTCGTAGGTCCGGCCATCGCCCATCACGCCGACCGAGCGCACCGGCAACAGCACGGCGAACGCCTGCCAGATGGCGTCGTACAGCCCGGCGTTGCGGATTTCCTCCAGATAGATGGCATCCGCCTTGCGCAGGATGTCGCACCGTTCCTTAGTCACCTCTCCCGGGATGCGAATGGCGAGGCCCGGTCCGGGGAACGGGTGGCGACCGACGAACACATCGGGCAGGCCCAGCTCACGGCCGAGCGCGCGGACCTCGTCCTTGAACAACTCGCGCAGCGGCTCGACAAGCTTCATGTTCATGCGTTCGGGCAGACCGCCGACATTGTGGTGGCTCTTGATCGTCACCGACGGGCCGCCGGTGAAGCTGACGCTCTCGATCACGTCGGGGTACAGCGTGCCCTGCGCCAGGAACTCGGCGCCGCCGATCTTCTTGGCCTCGGCCTCGAACACGTCGATGAAGGTCTTGCCGATGAACTTCCGCTTGGCCTCGGGGTCGGTGACGCCGGCCAGGCCGCCCATGAACTGCTCCTGCGCGTCCACATGAACCAGCGGGATGTTGTAATGGCCGCGGAACAGGCTGACGACCTGCTCGGCCTCACCCTGACGCAGGATGCCGCCATCGACGAACACGCAGGTCAGCTGGTCGCCGATCGCCTCGTGGATCAACAGCGCCGCCACCGACGAGTCGACCCCGCCGGAAAGACCGCAAATCACCCGGCCGCTGCCGACCTGCTCGCGGATCTCGGCGATCTTGGCCTCGCGGAATTCGGCCATCGTCCAGTCGCCGGTCAGCCCGACGACGTGGCGCGCGAAATTGCCGATCAGCTTGGCGCCATCGGGGGTGTGGACGACCTCCGGGTGGAACTGCATCGCATAGATGCGGCGTTCGTCATTGGCGATGATCGCATAAGGCGCGCCGGGGCTGGTCGCCACCACACGGAAACCCGGCGCCAGCGCGGTCACCTTGTCGCCATGGCTCATCCACACCTGATGCCGCTCGCCCGTCGCCCACAGCCCGTCGAACAGCGCGCAGCCGTCCTCGACGGTGATGAACGCCTCGCCGAACTCGCCGCTGTCGCCCTTCTCGACCTTGCCGCCCAGCTGCTCGGTCAGCGCCTGCTGGCCATAGCAGATGCCCAGCATCGGCAGGCCGCTGTCGAGAATGGCCTGCGGGATGCGCGGCGAACCAGCATCAACCACCGAGGCGGGGCCGCCCGACAGGATGACTGCGGCTGGCTTGATCCGCGCGAACGCCGCTTCGGCCGATTGGAAGGGAACGACTTCGCTATAGACCCCCGCTTCGCGCACGCGGCGCGCGATGAGCTGGGTGACCTGGCTGCCGAAATCGACGATGAGGATGCTGTCCGGGTGCTCCATGGCGGTCCGATAGCGATGTCTTGGGCGAAATACTACCGGGGTGTTGGATGGCCTTTGAAGGTGTGTCCATGGCGCTTGCGTGCGACCTGCCCCAGGCGAAAGGGGCGCCCCGTCGCCGGCACGCCCTCTCCCCCCCCCCGGAAATCCAGCCCGCTCCCCTGTTCAGCAGGGGCGGCCATATTCCTCATTGCCGTTGGTGTTGTAATTCAGCGTCCATGTATTGGGCGCGACATTGGCGGCGCAGGCGGCCGGGTCCCCGGTCGGCGCGGTGGCACCCGTGATATTGACCCGGTAGGGGAATTTGGTGCCGGTAACGGCGCCATCGCCTTGCCAGCCCAGCGTTTCATAGGCGCCCGGCGTCGCGGTGACGGTCAGGAACAGCTTGCCCCCCTGCGGCACGGTGCGCGAGACGGTGGCGCTGTTGGTGCCCGACACCGCGCCCAGCGGCGAATAGGTCACCTTGGTGCCGTTCTCGATCGCCACGATCGCGAAGCGCCACGCGGCCTGGTTGGCGGTGGTACGGCCGGTCAGCCTGACCTGCACCGTCCCGCCCGTCGGCGTCAGCGGGATCACGTGCGTGCCGAATTCCAGCAGCGGACGCGCGGGCGAGGACAGATATTGGTTTGCGGTTGAGGTCTGGGCCAGGGGCGCATGGAAATGCGAGGCCCAGGTCTGGGACGTGGACGCCATCATCGCGTCGGTCAGGGCACGCTGGTCGATAAAGTCCATCCCCGCCAGCCGCGCGCCATACCAGCCCATGTCGTTGGCGAAAGAAGCAAAACCGTTGGGATAGGTCCCAGCCTCCTGCCCCAACCGGACGAACGTCTGCATATAATCCTCGGTCGTGCCCCCCGTGCCGTTGCGCCGGTTTTCCGTCCAGCTGCGCCAGACCAGCGCGCGAGTCGTATCCTGTTCGTACAGGAAGGACATGAAGGCCTGTGCGCCATAGCGCGCGATCGACCAAAGCGGCCCATTCTCCAGATTGTTGAGATAGGAGGGCATGAAACCCTCGAAACTGGGCGACAGGACATAGGCATTCCATTCCGCCCCGACCTCCCAGATCGGCCCGGCATCGGGCTTGTCCCGGAAACCGCCGGTGTGAAACTGGATGACATGACCGAATTCATGGGTCGAGGTCACGCCACCATCCAAGAGGTAGGGTGCGCTGACCCACATCGCGCTTTCGCCCGTGGCGCCGCAATCGCCCATGTCACCATCGCCGGAGAAGGGCAGACCGGTGCCACAGATATACATGTTGATCTTCTTGCGGTCGGCGGCGTCGCGATAGGGCATGGGGGCGTTCAGAATGTCGCGGTTCCACAGCCAGATCGTCTCCGCCAACGACCCGAATTTTCGACGAACTGGTCCCAGCCGATATTCGCATCCCGCGCCCAGCGATGGCTGAACCCGTCCGTGTTCACCCCGTACCACAAGGTGAAGTGCTGCGTTTCGACCTTGCGTACCGTACCGGCCGCCAGTGCGTCCCGACTGGTCGGTTCATGGTCGTAATCGGTGGCGTAGCTGGCGGTATCGTCCGGCATGGGATGCCGGGCCGCCTCCTGCTCGATCACCGCGACATCGTCCCCCGACAGGGAGGACAGGCGGAAGCGGCGACGACAGCCATCGGCCATCTCGAATTCCGCGACGCGACTGCTTTCCCCAAGATCGGCGCCATAAGCCCAGATGAGCCGAGCCTGAAAGGCCGGTCCGAATGCGGTGCCCGGCACCCGATAAGGCTGATCCGGTGCATTGGCCGAAGCGGGCGTCCAGCTGCGGACAGGCAGCGTGCCCCAGGGCCTGCTGTTCGACGTCGCCCGGCATCCGGTGACGGAGGACCCAACGGCGGCGGCGGTGGCCACGGGGCCATCGGCGGTGATGCGATCGCCATCCCCCGACCCGCACGCCGCCAGCAAGAGGGCCGGAGCCAAGCCATAGATCCTGCGCATATCGCCACCCCCTCGATCGTCATTTGCAGATGCAAGACGTTTTATCGCTCAAACATGAAGGTATATCGGATACTATTATCTCGCAAGAGGCTTCGAGAATGCGGCGGTTTGGCAGGCGAAGCCGTGGCATATCATGAAAAAGGGCCGCGCCATCGCTGGCGCAGCCCCCTTTCGAAGGTGTCTCGAAAGACGCGCGGGAATTACGCGGCTTCGTCGAAATCTTCCTCGTTCATGACCGGACCCGAATCCTGGCCCTTCGCCGAGACGTCGCGGTCGACGAACTCGATGATCGCCATCGGCGAGGCGTCCGACGCACGGATGCCGGCCTTGATGATGCGGGTATAGCCACCGTTGCGGTCGGCATAGCGCGCTGCCAGAACGTCGAACAGCTTCACCAGCTGCGCGTCGTCGAGCAGGCGGGCATGCGCCAGACGACGGTTCGACAGGCCGCCCTTCTTGGCCAGCGTCACCAGCTTTTCGACATAGGGACGCAGTTCCTTCGCCTTGGCGACGGTGGTGGTGATCTGCTCATGCTTGATGAGCGCGGCCGACATGTTGCGGAAAAGCGCAATACGATGGGCCGAGGTACGCTGCAGCTTACGGCCGCCGACGCGATGACGCATGGGTAGTTCCTTCGTTCGTTAAGGGGCCGTGTCACGGTACCCCAGAGCTGGTAGCGATTAAGGCTGCTACCTTCGCCTATTCAAATCCTCCCCATCACCGATGGGGAGAGGGACCGTCGCGAAGCGATGGTGGAGGGGCCGGACCGAAGGGTCGGATCACGGCGAAGCCGCGATCCTGACGTCGAATGGGCCGCCCTGGGGCGGCCCACCGGCCAGGCTTTCGCCGTCTCGCGGATAGCATGGCTATCCGCGTGCGGCTCAGCCCATGATCTCCTGTTCCAGCTTCTTGGCCATTTCCTCGATATTCTCGGGCGGCCAGCCAGGGATTTCCATGCCAAGGCGCAGACCCATGGACGACAGCACTTCCTTGATCTCGTTCAGCGACTTGCGGCCGAAATTAGGAGTGCGCAGCATCTCGGCTTCGGTCTTGCCGACCAGATCGCCGATATAGATGATGTTGTCGTTCTTGAGGCAGTTGGCCGAACGCACCGACAGTTCCAACTCGTCGACCTTCTTTAGGAGGTAACGGTTGATCTGCTGCGCGTCGCTCTGCGGCTCGCCACCGGCGACCGGGATCGCCGCCTGGCCCACGGGAGCCGCGCGGGTGAGCGCCGAGTCGTCGAAGTGCACGAACAGCGCCAGCTGGTCCTGGAGGATGCGCGCGGCATAGGCCACGGCGTCTTCCGGGGTGACGGTGCCGTCGGTCTCGACCGAAAGCGTCAGCTTGTCATAGTCCAGGTCCTGACCGACGCGGGTCGGGTCGACCTTGTACGACACCTGGCGCACCGGCGAGTAGAGCGCATCGACCGGGATCAGACCGATCGGCGCATCGGCCGGACGGTTGGACGCGGCGGGGACATAGCCCTTCCCGATGTCGGCGGTCAGCTCCATGTTGAGCGTCGCACCTTCGTCGAGATGGCAGATCACCAGGTCCTTGTTCATGACCTCGATATCGCCCGACACGGCGATGTCGCCGGCCTTGACGGTGGCGGGGCCGGTCGCCGACAGCTGGAGCCGCTTGGGGCCTTCGCCCTGCATGCGGATGGCGAGCTGCTTGACGTTCAGGACGATGTCGGTGACGTCTTCACGCACACCGGCCAGCGACGAGAATTCGTGCAGCACGTTTTCGATCTTGATCGAGGTGACCGCCGCGCCCTGGAGCGACGACAGGAGCACGCGACGAAGCGCGTTGCCCAGCGTCAGGCCGAAGCCACGCTCCAGCGGTTCGGCAACGAACGTCGCCTTCCGCTTGCCATCGCCACCCTTTTTCTCGAGCGCGTTGGGCTTCTTGAGTTCCTGCCAGTTCTTTGCGTTGACAGACACGTGGTTCCCCTGAGTTATGGGCCGGAACGGGGACGGTTCCAGCCGTGGAGAGAGGCATGGCCGACTCGTCAGCCGGCCATGGGAAGCATCAGACGCGGCGACGCTTGGAAGGCCGCACGCCGTTGTGCGGGATCGAGGTCACGTCACGGATCGAGGAGATCTGGAAACCGACCGCCTGCAGCGCGCGCAGCGCCGACTCGCGGCCCGAACCCGGGCCCTTCACTTCGACTTCCAGGGTGCGCACGCCGTGCTCGGCGGCCTTCTTGCCGGCGTCTTCCGCTGCGACCTGCGCCGCATACGGGGTCGACTTGCGCGAGCCCTTGAAGCCCATCATGCCGGCCGACGACCACGAAATGGCGTTGCCCTGCGCGTCGGTGATGGTGATCATGGTGTTGTTGAAGCTGGCGTTCACATGGGCGACGCCGGCGGTGATGTTCTTGCGCTCGCGACGGCGAATGCGCTGCGGTTCACGTGCCATTAGGTGATAATCCTGACCTGATATCCAGATGCGGAGAGCGGCGGGCGGTCAGCCACAAGCCTGCCTCCGGCGGAGTAATTCGTCCCCCGGACGAATTACTTCTTCTTGCCTGCGATCGGCTTCGCCTTGCCCTTACGGGTGCGCGCATTGGTGTGCGTGCGCTGGCCGCGAACCGGCAGGCCCTTGCGGTGACGCAGGCCGCGATAGCAGGCCAGGTCCATCAGGCGCTTGATGTTCATCGCGGTCTCGCGGCGAAGATCGCCTTCCACCGTGTGATCGGCGTCGATGGTCTCGCGGATCTGCAGGACTTCCTGGTCCGACAGGTCCTGGACGCGGCGGTCCTCGGCGATGTTCAGCTTGGCGGAGATCTGCTTCGCCTTGGCCGGACCGATGCCGTGGATATAGGTCAGCGCGATGATCACGCGCTTGTTGGTCGGGAGGTTAACACCCGCGATACGTGCCATGAAATTTGTTCTCCTAGCTCCACGAAGCATGGCATGGCCGCACACGCTTCATCTCAACGCGATGGTTCCGCCACGCGGAAGGGCGACGCACGCAAGTCGCGCGTCGTTCAACCGATGGTGTTGGAAGGACGGTCCGTTAAGCCCCGCGCAACACCCTGTCAAGCGATCGGTTCCACAAACTTGGTCGATTGGAGGCGCTTGAGCGTCCACCAGCGGCGGAAGGACACGATCGCCCACACGATCTCCACCACCCCGAACGGCCACGCGCCCTGTAGAAAGCCATAGGCCGACCCCGCGATACAGCCCAGGACGAAGCCCAGCGTCCACCAATGCGACCCCGCCTCCATCGCATAGCAGACCAGGGTGAAGGACACTGCGGCCAGACCGAACAGGGAAAGTGAATCCATGGGGACCGGCTCTAAAGCGCTGGGGACATTGGGCAAGAGCAATCCTCCCCGGCACGGGGAGGTGGCAGGGCGTCAGCCCTGACGGAGGGGGCCTCCCTCATGGGGTCACCCTCGCGGCACGGCCCCTCCACCACCGCTTCGCGGCGGTCCCCCTTCCCGCTCGCGGGGAGGATCAGGGAATCACCAACCGCGCAATGAGCCCGGGACCATTGTCCCCCAGCTCGAACCGCCCGCCGTGCAGCCGTGCCACCGCCTCGATCAACGCCATGCCCAGCCCAGCGCCCGGTGTCGTCCGCGCGGTATCGAGGCGTCCGAACCGCTTCAGCGCCTGCGCCCGGTCCGCCTCGGCGATGCCGGGGCCGTGATCCTCGACCTGGAAGAAAATACCCACACCGACGCGCGACAGGCGCAGCGTCACCTGCCCGCCCGATGCGCCATGCTTCAGCGCATTGTCGATCAGGTTGGACAGCGCCTGGCTCATCAATTCGCGGTGCAGGGGTAGCGGCGCTGGCCGGTCCTCGACCTCGATCAGGAAGCGCAAACCCGCATCCTCGGCGACCGGGGCGTAAAGCTCGCCGATCTCCTCGACCAGGTCGGCGGGCGCGACCAGCGTGAAGCGGTCGCGGGTCACCGATTCGGAACGGCTGATTTCGATCACCATCGTCAGCATCCGCATGATGAGATCGGTCTCGACCAACAGGCCGCCTAGCGCCGCCTCGCGCTGCGCAGGGTCGGCGATCAGCACCGCCTGCTCGGTCTTGGTGCGCAGCCGGGCGAGCGGCGAGCGCAGATCGTGCGCCAGGCTGTCGGTAACGACGCGCAACTCGGCCATCAACTGCTCGATCTTGCCGAGCATGGCGTTCAGCCGCACCGCCAGCCGGTCGAAGGCATCACCGTCGCCCGCCCGGATCAGCGACACGCGGCGCGACAGGTCGCCCTCGCCCGCCGCGTCCATCACCGATACGATCGTGTTCAGCCGCCGCGCGACATAATGGGCCAGCACCAGCCCGGTGCCGGCGCCCAGCATCAGCGACAGCATGACGGCCAGCGCCAGTGCGCGTTCGATCGCGATCTGCTGCGCCTCGATCAGGTCGAGCGGGCGCCCGACCAGCAACCAGTCGCCGCCGATGGGATGCAGCGTATAGCCCGCCTCGCGCGACGCCCAAACCCCGCCGCGCCCCAGCATGGCGATGCGGAACGGCGTGTCGGCCAGCGGTACGGCGAGATGCTCGGGCGCATAGCCGGCCACCCGGTGCCCCCTTGCATCGAAGATGGCGAGGACGAGCGTCACGTCACCCGGCTCGCGCGCCTCGGTGATCGCGTCGGCCAGCGCCGGCAGCGCGCCCGTCCGCCAGACCGCGCGCAACGCATCGGCCTGCTCAACGATCTCGCGGTGAAGCGCGGCCACCGCATCGGCGCTGGTCTGTTTCCAGATGAAGCCGACCAGCACCAGATTGGACGTCAGCGCCAGGATGATCGACAGCAGCGCGATCCGCGCCGAGATCGTCAGCCGCGGCTTCACCCCTCCACGGCCAGCCGATAGCCGGCACCGCGCACCGTGTGCAGGATCGGCGTGGCGAAGCCCTCCTCCAACTTGCGGCGGAGCCGGCCGATATGGACGTCGACCACGTTGGAGCCTGGGTCGAAATGATAGTTCCAGATCTTCTCCAGCATCATGGTGCGGGTGACGACCTGCCCGGCATGACGCGCCAGGAATTCCAGGAGATTGAACTCGCGCGCGCCGACCGGGATGATCTTGCCCGCGCGCGTGACGGTGCGTGCCAGCAGATCGATCTCCAGATCGCCGACGCTCAGCTTGGTCCGGGTCGGCTCCGACGCGTTGCGGTCCGATCGGCGGACGAGCGCCTCGATCCGCGCCGACAGCTCGGCGAAGGAAAAGGGCTTGCACAGATAATCGTCCGCCCCGGCCTTCAGCCCGTCGACCCGGTCGTCCACCGTCGCCAGCGCGGACAGGATCAGCACCGGCGTGGCGATCCCCGCCGCGCGGATCGCGCTGACCATCGCCAGCCCGTCGAGGCGCGGCAGCATCCGGTCGGCGATGATCAGGTCGAATATGCCCTCGCTCGCCAGGAACAGACCGTCGCGGCCATCGCCGCACTGCTCGACGGCATAGCCCGCCTCCGCCAGCCCCTTGGCGACATAGGCGGCGGTCGAGGCGTCATCTTCGACGATCAGGATTTTGCGACTCATCGATTATCTGCTCCGGCATCGGACGAGTTCGTGTCAATCGCGATCGGCCCGGATCGATCACTTGCGCGCAGATACCAGCGAAAGGCCGGCGGAAAGCACGCTCTCCGCCGGCCCCGACGGCACCCCCGGGAGTGTCGGGCGCCGAGCTTTGTGAACTCGATGTCCGGTGGCTACCGCCCCCCGGCCTACCCCCGGGTGACCGGAACATGAAAAATGCGTCATCACTTTCAGGGGGTTAGAGGGATCGGATGCGCGCGTTGTCGCTTTAATGGGGGAAACGGGGCCCGGCCCCGGACGACAAACATTGGATTTTTTTGTTTTCGGTGGGTTTTATACTATGCTGCTTCGACCATGACGGCCGTTCCCTTTCCGACGCCTTTCGGCTTTGACGAAGAACGCAGGCTGGCGACGCTGCAGGCCCATGCCTTGCTCGACAGCGAGCCCGAGGCGGAGTTCGACGCGCTCGTCTCGCTGGCCGCCGACATGCTGGGATGTCCGCTGGCCGCGCTCACCCTGGCCGATCGCGACCGTTTCTGGGTGAAGTCGGCGGTCGGCCCCCTGCCCAAGCAGATGCCGCGCGACGTCGCCTTTTGCGATTTCACCATTCGCTCGCCCGATCTGATGATCGTGCCCGACCTGTCGAGCGATCCGCGTTTCGCCGTCAATCCCTTCGTCGCGGCCGATCCGGGCACGCGCTTCTATGCCGGCATGCCGATCCGGGTGCCTGACCTGGACGGCACTCTCCAACCGATCGGCTCGCTTTGCGTCATGGACGATTCGCCGCGTTCGCTGAGCGCTGCGGGCGAGCGGACCCTGCGCCATCTCGCCCGTCTGGCCGAAGCGTTGATCGCCGCCCGCGCGATCGCCCGGCGCGCCAACATGATGGCCGAATTCAGCGACCGCCAGGCCGAGGAACTGCGCGCCAAGGATCGCAACGTCCGCCAGGTCGAGCGGCTGGCGATGATGGGATCGTGGCACATCGCGCTGAAGGACCGGCGAGCGACCTGGTCGGACGGCGTCTATCGCATCCATGAACTGCCGCCGGGCCGGCATTTCTCGATCGACGAGGGCCTGTCCTATTATCCGCCCGAGGCACGCGGGGTCCTGCGCTCGACCATCGAGAACACGGTCGAGACCGGCGACCCGTTCGACATCGAACTGGACTTCATCACCGCCATGGGGCGCCGGAGGCGGGTGCGGGTGATGGGCGAGCGCGAGATGGTCGACGGACGCGTCCATGGCCTGGTCGGCATGTTCCAGGACGTGACCGAACGTCATGCCCTGGAGACCAAGCTACGTCATATGGCCGACACCGACGCGCTGACCGGCTTGTGCAACCGCGCGGCCTTCGACCGCGCGCTGGAGGCCGCGATCGGCGAGGCGGCGGCAGCGGACGATGCTCCGCTCGGCCTGGTGCTGATCGATCTGGACGGGTTCAAGGCGATCAACGACACGCTGGGCCATCCGGCGGGCGACGAAGTCCTGCGGATGGTCGGCAATCGCCTGCGTTCCGATTGGCTGGCGACGTGTTTCGTCGCGCGGCTCGGTGGAGACGAGTTCGGCATCATCGTCCGCGACCCCGCCATGCTCGCCGCGCAGGACATGATGCAGGCTCGGCTGGAGGCGCTGCTCACCGTCTCGATCACGGTCGGCGGCATCACCATGGCGTGCAGCGGAACGGTCAGCGTCACGCTGCGGCCGGAGGATTGCCGGAACACGCGCGATTTCATGCACCATGCCGACAGCCGGCTCTATGGCGCCAAGCGCCTGCGCACCGGCGAACGGCGGCGTGGTGGGGATCGGCGGCGCAGCGCCTGATCGGACATGCTGGCGGTCGGGACCTTTCCCAACGCCGCCGCATGCCCATATAGCGAGGCGATGTCCTCGCGTGCCCGCGTCCTTGTCCTGAACTCCGCGCTCGGCCCCCTCGATTACCGCGTGCCGCATGGCATGACGGTCGAGCCGGGTTCGATCGTCGTCGCGCCGCTGGGCCCGCGCCAGCTGCTGGGCGTGGTATGGGAGCCCGATCGGATGCCATCGGACGCGGAGGTCGGCGACAATCGCCTTCGACCGCTGCTCGGCGTGGCCGATGCGCCACCCCTGCCCGACGCGCTGCGCCGCCTGATCGAGTGGACGGCCGACTATTATCTTGCGCCGCCAGCTGCCGTCGTGCGCATGGCGCTGTCCTCCACCTCCGCGCTGGAGGGCGCGCGCACGGTCACCGAATATCGCGTCACCGGCCATGTCCCCGACCGCCTGACCCCGCAGCGTGCCCAGGCGCTGGAGCGGATCGGCGACCGGCAGGGCCTGATCCGCGAGTTGGCTACGATGGCCGATGTCTCCGACACGGTGATCCGCGGCCTCGTCAAGACCGGCGCGATCGAGGGGGTCGAGGTCGATATCGACAGCCCGTTCCCCCTGCCCGACCCGAACCATCACCGCCCCGAGCTGTCCGAGGATCAGCGCGCGGCAGCAGACACGCTGGTGGCAGGCGTCACCGCCCATGCCTTCCAGCCGGTGCTGCTCGACGGCGTCACAGGTTCGGGCAAGACGGAGGTCTATTTCGAGGCGGTGGCGCAGGCGGTCGCCGAGGGGCGGCAGGTGCTGGTCCTGCTCCCCGAAATCGCGTTGACCGAGCCGTTCCTCAAGCGCTTCCACGATCGCTTCGGCTGCGAACCGGTGGCGTGGCATTCCGGGCTGCGGTCCTCGCAGCGGCGCCGCGCCTGGCGCGCGATCGCCAGCGGCCAGGGGCTGGTAACGGTCGGCGCGCGCTCGGCGCTGTTCCTGCCCTATGCCAATCTCGGCCTGATCGTCGTCGACGAGGCGCATGAGACCAGCTTCAAGCAGGAGGACGGCGTTCATTACCACGCGCGCGACGTGGCGGTGATGCGCGGCAAGTTCGAACCGTGCCCGGTCATCCTCGCCTCCGCCACCCCCGCCATCGAGACGCGGCAACAGGTGGCGCTGGGCCGCTATACCGAGGTCAAGCTGCCCGGCCGCTTCGGCCCCGCGCAGATGCCGACGATCGAGGCGATCGACCTGATCCAGAACCCGCCCGAGCGCGGCCGCTGGATCGCGCCCAAGCTGGTCGCCGCGATGAAGGAGGTTCTGGAGAAGCGCGAACAATCGCTGCTCTATCTCAACCGGCGCGGCTATGCCCCGCTGACGCTGTGCCGAACCTGCGGGCATCGCTTTCAATGCCCCAATTGCACCGCCTGGATGGTCGAGCATCGGCTCGTGCGGCGGCTGGCCTGTCACCATTGCGGTCACGTCCTGCCCACCCCGCGCGCCTGCCCCGAATGCGACGGCGAGGATACGCTGGTCGCCTGTGGCCCCGGCGTCGAGCGGATCGCGGACGAGGCGACCGCTTTGTTCCCCGAGGCCAAGATCGCGGTCGTCACGTCCGACACCATCTGGTCCCCCGCCAAGGCAGCCGAGTTCGTCGGGCGGATGGAGGCGGGCGATATCGACATCGTCGTCGGCACGCAGCTGATCACCAAGGGCTATCATTTCCCCAACCTGACACTGGTCGGGGTGATCGACGCCGATCTGGGACTGGACGGCGGCGATCTGCGCGCGGCGGAGCGGACATTTCAGCAGATCCGGCAGGTCTCGGGGCGGGCGGGGCGTGGGGCCAAGCCGGGTCATGTCTTCATCCAGACGCATAGCCCCAAGGCGCAGGTCATGCAGGCGCTGGTGACCGGCGATGCCGAAGCGTTCTATACGGCGGAGACCGAGGCGCGGCGCGATGCCGATGCGCCGCCCTTCGGCCGCTATGCCGCGATCATCGTATCGTCGGAGGATCAGGGCGCGGCGCAGTCCGCCGCCGGGATGATCGCGCGCGCGGCCCCGAAGGTGGACGGGATGCACGTCTTCGGCCCTGCGCCCGCGCCGTTGGCGATGCTGCGGGGGCGGCATCGGTTCCGGTTACTGGTCCATGCCCGGCGCGCGCTGGCGGTGCAGGATGTGATCCGCGAATGGCTGGGCGGGCTGGAGTGGTCGGCCAAGGTCCGCGTCGCCGTGGATGTGGACCCATATAGCTTTTTGTGAGCGTCACTTCTTCCTCCCCTCCCGCAGGCGGGAGGGGTCGGGGGAGGGAAAGCCACAAGCGATGGTCTCTGCGAGATCCCGTGCCCTCCCCAAACCCCTCCCGCCTGCGGGAGGGGCTTACGGCATGTGGCGGTGGTTTCCCTTGGCCTTCGACTTCGCTCAGGCTGAACGGGGACTGGGAAATGGCGGCCATCAACCCGCCCCGTTCAGCC
>NZ_JBNNOB010000102.1:0-14583 GCF_050274375.1 Sphingomonas sp. NPDC019816 | reverse complement strand
ATGTCGAGCATCCGGTCCGCCTCGTCGATGACCAGCATCGAACAGCCGGTCAGCAGGATGTTGCCGCGCTGGAACAGGTCCATCAACCGGCCCGGCGTCGCGATCAGCACATCGACGCCCTTTTCCAGCGCCTTGACCTGATCGCCCATCGACACGCCGCCGATGAGGAGCGCCATCGAGAGTTTGTGGTTGGCGCCGTACTTCTCGAAATTCTCGGCGACCTGCGCGGCGAGTTCGCGCGTCGGCTCCAGAATCAGGCTGCGCGGCATGCGCGCGCGGCTGCGGCCATGCGCCAGGATGTCGATCATCGGCAGGACGAAGGAGGCGGTCTTGCCCGTCCCCGTCTGCGCGATACCGATGATGTCGCGCATCATCAGCACGGAGGGGATGGCGGAGGCCTGAATCGGGGTCGGCTCGGTATAGCCGGCGTCGGTGACCGTCTTCAGGAGTTCGTCGGAGAGGCCGAGATCGGCAAAGCTCATGCAGTTTTCCGAAATATGGCGTGGAGTGGGAATCGCCCCGCGCTCGCCCAGCACTCTACGGGCGCTTGCGGATTTGGCGGGAAAAGTCAAGTTTTCCGGCCTCCGCGGGCCGGACGAATGGCGGATGTCAGCGGGGCGTGAGCGCGCGGAACTTGTCTATTTCGCACACCGCGCCGCCGCGCGTTCGGATCGGCTCCCGTCCGGCGCAGATCATCCCGTCGGTGCCCGGCCGAATATAGAAGCTGGAATAATAATCGATCTGGCGACACGCCCGCGACAGTCGCGCGCGCACCCGCTTGCCGCCGATCAGGACGATGTCCACGGTTCCCGGCTCGCCCGGCAAGGCCCCCGCAAGTTGCTGCGCATTGATGCAGCGCGGGCCTTTGCGCTCCTTCCACTGGCTGGCGGTGACGGCGGGCATGGTCGTGCGGGGTACGCGCAGGATCACCCGTTCGCGGATCGTGACCTGGGCATATTGGATTTGCGACGGCGCATCGCCCGCCCCAATCAGGATCGGCGTCGCCAACATCGTAAGGGCGGCGGGGATGAGGTTCGGTCCGGGGCGAGCCATGTCTGTGGACGCGGATTATAGCCGCCGACATTGAACGCTTCATGAACCTGATCTAGCGCGAGAGGAATGAACGCCGCCCAGACCGCCCTGCTCGCCGCGCTGCGCCCCGTCCTGGGGGATCGCGGCATCGTCACCGATCCCGACCTGATCGCGCCGTGGGAGATCGACTGGCGGCGGCGCTTCCACGGCCATGCCCCCGCCATCCTGGCGCCCGCCGACACCGCGCAGGTGCAGGCGGTGCTGCGCGCGGCGGGCGAGCATCGCGTGCCGCTGGTGCCGCAGGGGGGCAACAGCTCGATGGTCGGCGGCGCGACCCCGCCGCAGGACGGTGCGGCGCTGATCCTGTCGACCCGGCGGATGAACAGGATTCGCCGGATCGATGCGGAGGGCGGTGTCGCGGTGGCCGAGGCGGGGGTGATCCTCGGCGACCTGCACGACGCGGCCGAAGCGCAGGGGTGGCGCTTTCCGCTGACCCTGGGGGCCAAGGGCAATGCGACGGTCGGCGGGCTGGTCTCGACCAATGCCGGGGGCACGCAGGTGCTGCGCTTCGGCACGATGCGCGGCCTGACGCTGGGGATCGAGGCGGTGCTGCCCGATGGCTCGCTGTATGACGGTCTGTCGGCGCTGAAGAAGGACAATCGCGGTTACGATCTGGGGCAGTTGCTGATCGGGGCGGAGGGGACGCTGGGCGTGGTGACGGCGGCGGCGCTGCGGCTGGCGCCGGCGATCGCGGGCCATGCCACCGCCTGGGTCGGGCTGTCCGATCCCGCCGCCGGGCTGGCGCTGCTCCGCCGCTTGCAGGCGGCAAGCGACATGATCGAGAGCTTCGAGATCCTGCCTGCTGAAAGCCTCGCCGCCGCCGTCGCGCATCTGCCCGGTGCCCGCGCGCCGCTGGCGGGCACGCATCCCTGGCATGTCCTGATCGAGGCGGTGACCGGCGATCCGGTGGTCGATCCGTCCGCGATGCTAGAGGCGCAGCTCGGCCACGCGCTCGCGGACGGCGTGATCGCCGATGCGGTGATCGCCGCATCGGATGCGCAAGCCGAAGCCTTCTGGCTGCTCCGTCATTCCTTGTCCGATGCCGAGCGCGCGCTGGGGCCGGCGGTGCAGCATGACATCGCGGTGCCGGTCGACGCCATGCCGCGCTTCATGGTCGAGGCGGCGGCGGCCTGCGACGCGCGCTTCCCCGGCACCCATGCGTCGGGCTTCGGCCATCTGGGGGACGGCAATATCCACTTCCACGTCCGCGCCGCACCGGGCACCGATCGCGACCGTTTCTATGCGGAACAGGCGGCGACGATCACCCGCTTCGTCCATGATCTGGTGACGGCGGCGGGGGGCACCATCTCGGCCGAACACGGCATCGGCCAGATGAAGCGCGACGAGCTGGCGCGACTGTCGCCCGAGCGGGTCGCGGCGATCCGCGCGATCAAGCGGGCGCTCGATCCGCACGGCCTGTTCAATCCGGGCAAGCTCATCGCTTGCGCATGACGCCCCGGCCCCATAGACACGGGGGCACGACACGCGGCCGGGGGGCTCGCGTGGATAAGGTTTTTTGGAGATCATCATGGCCAGCGCGCCGTCGCTTCCGCTTTTCTATAATGGCCTGGAGCCGCTTTCGAGCGAGGCCCACGCCAATTACAAGGTCCGCCCGCAGGACACCGCGCCCTTCCTGGTCGGCCAGCATGCGATCCCGGTGACCGTCGATGAATTTCCGCTGGTGCAGCGTTTCATGCCGATCGTCTTCTCGGTCGGCGAACAGCCGATCCCGCTGGCGCTGATGGGCCTGAACGAGGGCGTCAACGTCTTCGTCAGCGACGAAGGCCGTCTGACCGAGACGAACTTCTACGTCCCCGCCTATGTCCGTCGCTATCCGTACATGCTGGCGCGCCTGCGTCCCGAGGCGGAAGAGCTGTCGCTGTGCTTCGACCCGACCTCGCCGACGATCGGCGCGTTCGACGACGGCGACGCCTTGTTCGAGAACGGCCAGCCCAGCGAGCTGACCAAGAACATCCTGTCGTTCAACGAATCGTTCGAGCAGGCGGGTGCCCGCACCCAGAACTTCATGACCGAGCTGACCGAAATGGGTCTGCTGATGGACGGCGAAGTCTCGATCCAGCCCGACGGCGCGGATCAGCCCTTCGTCTATCGCGGCTTCCAAATGATCAATGAAGAGAAGCTGGTCGACCTGCGCGGCGACCAGCTGCGCAAGATGAGCCAGTCGGGCATGCTCCCGCTGCTCTATGCGCACCTCTTCTCGCTGTCGCTGATGCGCGACATCTTCGCTCGGCAGGCGCAGCTGGGCAAGATGCCGCAGCCGCAGCTCCAGCCGGTCGGCTGATCCGATGCGCGGACCGGTCGCCACCGACCATCCGCGCTACAGCCGGGTCGCGATCGTCTTTCACTGGGCGATCGCGGCCCTGGTCGTCGCCAATCTGGCGATCGGCCTGCTCCATGAGAGCCTCTTGCCGGGCACGATCCCGCTGCACCAATCGATCGGGCTGACCGTGCTGGCGCTGACCGCCGGCCGTGTCCTGTGGCGTCTCGGCCATCGCCCGCCGGCGCTGCCCGCCGAGATTCCCGCCTGGGCGCGCGGCAGCGCCCATGCGCTGCACATGACGCTATATCTGCTGATGATCGCGATGCCGATGACCGGCTGGGCGATGGGATCGGGCCGCGCGGTGCCGCGTCCCGTCAGCTGGTTCGGCCTGTTCGACGTACCGCCGCTTCCGATCGGCCGCGCCGCCGGTGGCGTGGGGCATGAGGCGCATGAAATCCTGGGCTGGGTGATGCTGGCGCTGGTCGCCATCCATGTCGCGGCGGCGCTGCGCCATCACTATCTGCTGCGCGACGGCCTGCTCGCGCGGATGAGCCTTCGCAAAAGCTGATCCTCCCCGGCACGGGGAGGGGGACCGCCGCGCAGCGGTGGTGGAGGGGGTGTGCGGCAAGGGGCACGCCATGGGGTGGCCCCGCGCCGTCAGGCCTTCAGCCTGCCCCCTCCCCGTGCCGGGAAGGATCATCCCACCACCCGTGACGAAAAAATGACGAATTGCCGGGGGCGGGGTTGAACCAAATAGGCCCCTTCTTATTTATACCAGTACGACATCGTGTCCCCCCTTTCGCGGTGTCGTATGACACGCTTTCAGCGTGTCTCCTCCCTGAACCTTGGCCACCTCGCGCTCTCCCCCTTGCGCGAGGTGGTTTTTTATTCGGCGGCGAGCGGCAGGGGCTGGCCGAGCGCTTCTGCGGTCAGCGCGGCGATGATCCGGCGGACCAGCAGGACCGTCGCGTCGAAGCCGGGGCCGGGGGCCTCCAGCGCGGCGTCGAGATAGAGCGAGCGGTCGAGCTCCAGCTGGATGGCATGGATGCCGCGCCGGGTGTCGCCATGCCGCTCGACGACATGGCCCCCCGCATAGGGCGCATTGCGCGTGACGGCGATGCTGGCGGCGCGGACCGTGGCATCGACCCGGCGGACGAAGCGCATCCCGGCCGTCGCGCCATGCCGATCGCCGATCACGACACGCGGACAGCTGTCGGCCGCCCCCAGCGGCGGCATCGAATGAAGATCGAGCAGCACCGCCACCCCGAAGCGAGCACGCACCGCCGCCAGACAGGCCGACAGGGCAGCATGATAGGGACGGTAATCGCTGGCGATCCGCGCCACCATTTCCGCATCGGTGAAGCGCCGCGCCCAGATGTCGCCATGGCCGCCGATACGACGCGGGACGAGGCCGAGGCCGCTGCGCACCTTGCTCGACCCCCGGCCGCTCGGCCGCGCGCCCATGTCGATGAGGGGATCACGTTCCCCCTCGTCACGGTTCAGGTCGATCCAGGCGCGAGGGCGGGTCTGCACGATCATCGGCTCGTCGATGCGCGCGGCATGGCCGATCATATCGATCAGCCGATCCTCCAGCCCCATGATGGCGGACAGCGGCACGCGCAGCGCCGCGATCAACGCGGGCGGATAGTCGCGCCCGCCATGCGGCACCGAAATCACCACCGGGCCGTTGGGGCTGTCGGTGCCCAAGCTGTCGAAACACGCGCCGGAAGGGGGGCTGGCCATCACGGGCGATCCTATGGCGGGAACGGAGCGGCGGCAATGGTCTGGAAATCTTAACCGCCGCCTCGCTAGGTTGGCGCCACGATGAATCGGGATCACGACATGCTTCACATCCTGCTGGCCGAAGATGATGAGGTCATGCGCGAATATTTGACCCGGGCGCTGACCCGCTCGGGCTACCGCGTCACGGCGGTGGATCGCGGCACCGCCGCGCTGCCGCTCCTGGAGGCCGAGAATTTCGACCTGTTGCTCACCGATATCGTCATGCCCGAGATGGACGGCATCGAACTCGCCCAGCGCGCCGCCGCCTTGGTGCCCGACCTGCGGGTGATGTTCATCACCGGTTTCGCGGCGGTGACGCTGAAGGCCGGCGAGGCGATGCCCAACGCCCGCGTCCTGTCCAAGCCCTTCCATCTGCGCGACCTGGTGATGGAGGTGGACAGACTTTTTCACACCAATTCGCTCGATGGTGCGATTTAGGGCTTGCCAGCCCCCCACCACCCGGCTAATTGGCCGGCCTCCGGCGGGCGTGTAGCTCAGTGGTAGAGCACTGTGTTGACATCGCAGGGGTCGCAAGTTCAATCCTTGCCACGCCCACCATCGAAAACCCCGCTAGGCCAATAGGCTTGGCGGGGTTTTTGTTATGGCCGCTCGATCTGGCCGAGAATCGCCGCACGTTGCGCGATGGCGCGCATCAGGCCCTTGTCGAACGCCTGGGCCAGCGATCCCTCCACGAAGCGGTCCGCCCGCAGCAGATAGGTCAGAATCCAGCCGATCTGTTCGACGCTGGCATTGGCGATGGCCGGGGGATGCTCGATCATGTGCATGGCCGTGGACCGGGCCTTGTCATCCACGGGCCTACGGTAATGGGCGGCGACATCCTCGCTGGCGATTGCGGTAACGAAGGCGGCGGCGGGGTCGGAGAGGTGGAACCAGGCCATGGTGATGACCCCTTCGGCGGATCGCCGGGGTTCGGTCCATGCGCCCGTCACAAAATCCGGGTCTGACAGGATAGGGGCGAAAGCGGCGATGTTGCGAAGCGTGGCCATGTCCATATGCTGATCCTATCCGGCCGATGAGGGGTGGCCACCGTTTTTGCGTAATGGATGGATGATGACCGACCCTTTCGACCGTGATCTCGCCCGACTGGCGCAAAGCCCGCCGCCCGCGACCCTGGACCGGCTGGAGCAACGGGTCGCGACCGCGATCGATGCGGAGGCATCGGCGGCGGGCGGCCTGTCGCTTCGGGGATTGGCGGTGGCGGGTGGTGCCGCGCTGATGCTGGGGATCGTCGGAGGCGGTGCGGTCGCGGGGCGGAGCGAGGCGCGGGAGCGACGGGTGGCGGTCGTCATGCTCGATGCGGGACTGGCGCCCTCGACCCTGTTGCTCGGCCGATGAGCGCATCGATGCGGCGGCACCTGCTGACGCTGGTGATTGCGTTCGTCGCGGCGCTGGCCGGGGTGGCGATCGGGTGCCGGTTGCTGATGCCCGCCGCGCCGGCGGCGGCCGATATCCACACGCTGATCCACCGCGATATTCCGCTGGACCCCGCGCAAGCCGTAGCGCTCGACCGGCTGGAGGCGCGGTTCGCCGCGACCCGCGCCACGTTCGACGCTCGCCTGCGCGGTGACAACGCCCGGCTGGCGGCGGCGATCGAGGCGGAGCATCGGGATGGTCCGCGCGTCAGCCAGGCGATCGATGCCGTCCACCACAGCATGGGCGATCTGCAAAAGGCGACGGTCGCGCATGTCTTCGCGATGCGCCGGGTGCTCCGCCCCGATCAGGCGGCGACGTTCGACCGGCTGGTGGCCGCCAGGCTGACCGATACGGCCCGATGAGCGCAACCGGGTGAGCGGGCGCCGGTGAGCCGGGACTATGCGGGGTTGCCCGATGGCGATCTGGTCGCGCTGGCCCGCGCCGGTGAGGATGTCAGGCGGGCACGCGCCTATGCCGCGATCGTCGGGCGGCACAAGGGCGCGCTCTATCGGTTGATCCTGACGCATGTGCGCGACGCCGACGAGGCGCTGGATCTGGTGCAGGACAGCTTCGTCGCCGCCCATGCCGCGTTGGGGCGCTTCGACACCGGACGGTCGCTGCGGGCCTGGCTCAGCCGGATCGCGCTCAACAAATGTCGCGACTGGGCGCGGCGACGGCGGGTGCGCGCGATGCTGGCGCGGGTGTTGCCGATCGACGCGGCGGGGGAGGTTGCCGACGACCGGGTCGGCGGCGAGGCGGCGGCGATCGATCGCCAGTCGCTGGCGCGTACGCTGGCGGCGCTCGACGCGTTGCCCGACGCCCTGCGCGCGCCGCTGATCCTCTGCGCGATCGAGGGATTGAGCCAAAGCGAGGCGGCGGAGGTGCTGGGACTGAGCGTCAAGGCCATCGAATTGCGGGTCCGGCGCGCGCGGGCCGCTCTCCGCGAGGCGACCGAACCAGCGGCATGAGGGGAACACCGCGCCACCGCGTATAAGGCGGTATGATCGATTTCCCGACCGTGATGCGCCGCCGCGATCTGCTTGCCGGCGGTGTCGGCCTTGGCACGCTGGCCGCCCTGCCGGCCTGGGCGCAAAAGCATGGCCTGTCGCCGCGTGCCGAACTGCACGGGCCCGACATCACGCTGACCATCGCGCGCCAGCATATGATGATCGACGGCAAGCCCTATCACGCGATCGGCATCAACGGCGCGGCGCCGGGGCCGCTGATCCGCCTGCGCGAGGGGCAGCGGGCGCGGATCACGGTGGTCAACATGCTCGACGAGGAAAGCTCGATCCACTGGCACGGCCTGTTGCTGCCGTTCCAGATGGACGGCGTGCCGGGAATCAGCTTTCCGGGCATCCCGGCGGGCGGCCGCTTCACCTATGAGTTTCCCGTCGTCCAGGCCGGGACCTATTGGTATCACAGCCATTCCGGGTTGCAGGAGCAGGAAGGGCTGTACGGCCCCATCGTGATCGAGCCGGCGCAACCCGATCCGGTTACGGCGGAGGTCGAGCATGTCGTGATGCTGTCCGACCATAGCGCGCTGCACCCGCACGCCATCTTTCGCCGGCTGAAGCTGCAAGGCGGTTATTTCAACTATCAGAAGCAGACGATCGGCGGGCTGCTGGCGGGGCGCGACCAGTCGCTCGACGAGCGGCTGCGCTGGGGGGCGATGCGGATGGACCCCAGCGACGTGTCCGACGTGACGGCTTCCACCTATCGCTATCTGGTCAACGGTCGGGGGCCGGGGGACAATTGGACGGGGCTGTTCACGCCCGGACAGCGGGTGCGGTTGCGGATCGTCAATGCCGCCGCGATGACCATCTTCAACCTGCGCATCCCCGGCTTGCCGGTGACGGTGGTGCAGGCGGACGGACAGGGTGTACGTCCCGTCACCGTCGACGAGCTGCAGATTGCGGTGGCCGAGACCTATGACGTGATCGTCACGCCGCCGGAGCATCGCGCCTATACGCTGGTCGCCGAAAGCTGGGACCGGTCCGGCATGGCGCGCGCGACGCTGGCCCCGGCCATCGGGATGACGGCGGCGGTGCCGGCGCTCCGTCCCCGGCCGCTGGCGACGACGAAGGATATGGGGATGGGGGGCATGGACCATGGGTCCGGCTGCACGTCCGACCATGCCGCGATGGGGCATTGCCAGCCGGCGGGGCAGGGGGCCGCGATGGACCATGGCGGCATGCGTCACGACATGCGCGACTTCGCCAACGCGCCTGGCCTGCCCCGGACCCCGGTCGTCCAGACGGTCGCGCCGATGCCGGTCGACCGGACGGGCGAGCCGCCCCAGGGGCTGGCCGATGTCGGCCACCGCGTGCTGACCTATCGCGATCTCGTCAGCCTGACCCCTGACCCGGACCGGCGCGTGCCGTCGCGCGCGCTGACCATTCATCTGACCGGCAATATGGAACGCTATATGTGGGCGTTCGACGGGGTGAAGCTGAACGCCGTCACCGCGCCCATCCCCTTTCGCCTGAACGAGCGGGTGCGCGTTACCCTGGTCAACGACACGATGATGGCGCACCCCATCCATCTGCATGGGCATTTCTTCGAACTGGTCACCGGCCATGGCGATCACGCCCCGCGCAAGCACACGGTCAATGTCGCGCCGGGGGGCAAGGTGACGTTCGACCTGACGGCGGATGCCGAGGGCGACTGGGCGTTCCACTGCCACCTCCTCTATCACATGCATGCCGGCATGATGCAGGTGGTGACGGTGCGGCCCGACCCGGCGGTGGGAGGTGCGGCATGATCGCGTTCGCGCTGCTCTTGGCCGAGCCGCAGCACCATCACATGATGCCCGGCATGGCGATGCCGGCGCCGGTCCAACCCAAGGCCCCCGCCCGACCCAAGTCTTCGGTCCGGCCGAAGGGGAAGGCCAGGCCCGCAGCGGCCAAGCCCCGCGCCGCGCGCCCCGTATCGCCGATGCCCGGTCATCATGCGATGCCGACCGAGGTTTCGGCCTGTTCGCCCGAGCATGCCGCCATGGGCCATTGCCGGCCCGCGTCCCCCCCGCCGTCCGATCTTATGACCGACATGACGGCTCCTGTCTGTTCGGCAGAGCATGCGGCCATGGGACATTGCCGTTCGATGGAAGGCGGCGAGACCTCTGCCGTCATGGATCACACGTCCATGGGACATGGGGCAATGCCGGGCATGGCGATGGCCGACGCCCCGGTCGGCGACGTGCCACCGCCGCCGACGCCCACGATCCGTGCCGCCGATCGCTTCTACGACCCCGCCGCCATGGCCGCCGCCGATGCGCGGATGCGGCAGGAGCATGGCGGCATGCGCTTCTCGCAGATTGTCTTCAATCTCGCCGAAATCAAGATTCGCGACGGGCGCGACGGCTATCGCTGGGACGGGGAAGGCTGGTTCGGCGGCGACATCCACCGGCTGGTCATCAAGACCGAGGGCGAAGGCAGGCTGGGCGGCCGGATCGGCGCGGCCGAGGTGCAGGCGCTCTATGCCCGTGCGATCGACCCCTATTGGAACCTCCAGGCGGGTGTGCGCCAGGATGTCGGCGCCGGCACGCGCCGCACGTATGCGGTGGTCGGAATCGAGGGGCTGGCCCCCTATTGGTTCGACGTCGAGGGCGCGCTGTTCCTGTCCGACAGGGGCGAACTGACCGGTCGCGCCGAGGCGTGGGTCGACCAGCGGCTGACCCAGCGTGCGATCCTGCAACCCCGAATCGAGGTCAATCTGGCGGCGCAGGATGTGCCCGAACAGCGGATCGCGGCGGGCATGTCGAGCATCGAGCTGGGCTTGCGCCTGCGCTACGAGATCGCGCGCGAGTTCGCCCCCTATGTCGGCGTCAACTGGGAGCGCCGCTATGGCCCGGCACGGGGTGGCGGCGCGGCACTGGCGCTCGGTATCCGCACCTGGTTCTGAGCGGTCAGTCCGGCTGCTCCCATTCGGCGTCGATGACGAGGAGCAGCCGGTCCTCGCCGCTGTCGGCGATCGGGGGTGAGCGGTGGATGATCGCGCGGTCGCCCGCCAGCGCGCGGCCCTTGAAAAGACCGATATCGCCCGCCGCCAGCGCCTGTGGCGCGGTGTCCGCATCGGCGCCCTGTGGCAACCACTGGGTACCCTGACCCCAATAGGTGGTGATGAGGCGCAGGCCGACATAGTCGGCATGGAATTTCCAGCAGCCATTGCCGGCGATCCGCTCGAGTCGCACCTCGACGCGTGCCTCCTGGGCGAGTTCGACATAGAGCGCCGCCAGGCGCGCCACATCCCAGGTCAGGGGCACCTGCCAGGGCTCAGGCGGCCGCTCGGCCCAATGCCCCGCCAGCCGCTCGGCGACCTGTCCGGCCGGCGCGGCGAAGCGGATTGGCGGCATGGTCGACAGATCGACACGCGCGACGCATGGCCGGCGCCGCCATATGGCCAGCGTGACCCGGGGATCGCGAATCGCCGACAGCGCTTCGGCTTCGTCGCCGATGCCGACATGATCGGGCGTGCCGGCTGGCGGCGGCGGGGCAAGGAGATCGAGGCTATCGGACACTTTACGACTCATCGGCAATTATATGTAATGATGTATCGTTACCATGACGTCGTGGTCGTGGACAAGGCCGGGCCGCGCACGCGAAAGGGGGCGACGTCTCGCGACGCCGCCCCTCCGTTTATCCGTCGATGACCGGTACGATCAGCCGGCGTCTTCGTCCGGGAAGGCGTTGGTCGGCTTGGAACCCCAGATCGCATAGAACAGGATGTAGAGTTCGCACACGGCGGTCAGCAGGAACGACAGCTGCAAGCCATATTCATCGGCCAGCCAGCCATGCACCGCCACCAGCGCGCCACCGGCGATCGCCATGATCAGCAGGCCCGAGCCTTCCTCGGTCAGCGGACCCAGGCCCCGGATACCCAGCGTGAAGATGGTCGGGAACATGATCGAGTGGAACAGGCCGACCAGGATCAGCGACCACATGGCGACATGGCCGGTGGTGAAGACGGTCGCCAGCATCACGATGAACGCGCCGATCGAGAAGACCGCGAGCACGATACCGGCCGGCACCTTCTGCATGATCGCCGAGCCGACGAAACGGCCGACCATCATTCCGCCCCACAACAGGGTCAGGTAACGGCCAGCGGCCTCGGTCGTCATGTTGCCGATGTCGGGACGGCTGACGAAGTTGACGAACAGGTTGCCCACGCCGATCTCGGCGATCAGGTAGATGAAGATCGCGCCGATGCCGAACACCAGGTTGCGATGCTTCCACAGCGAGTGGTTCTTGCGCTCTTCCTTGGCGACGCGGCTGGTCGAGGATCCCATGGCGGGCAGCGGGAAGCGCGCGATGACGAAGGCGAGGACGACCAGCACCACCGCGACCAGGCCGTAGGGCAGGACGACGGCGTGCGCGTCGGCCAGGCGTTCGGCCTGGGTCAGCGCGGCGCTGCCGGCCTCCGCCGTGCCGCCCTTGGAACGTCCGAGGATCAGATAGGCGCCGAACAGCGGGGCCAGCATCGTGCCCATCGAGTTCATCGCCTGGACGAGGTTCAGGCGCGACGACGCCGTATCCGCCGGGCCCAGCACCGCGACATAAGGATTGGCCGCGACCTGGAGCAGCGTGATGCCGCTGGCGATGACGAACAGCATCAGCAGCGTGACGCCGTAGGAGGGCAGGGTCGCCGCGAGCATCATGCCCAGCGCGCCCGCCGCCATGATGAGCAGGCCCGTCACCAGCGACTTCTGGTATCCAATCCGCTCGATCAGCTTGGCCGAGGGGATGGAAGCGAAGAAATAGGCGATGAACCAGACGCTCTCGATCAGTGATGCCTGGAAATAGCTGAGGTCGAAGACGCTCCGCAGATGGGGCAGCAGCGTTCCGTTGATGACGGTGATGAAGCCCCACATGAAGAACAGGCTGGCCAGCAGCGTCAGCGCGGACCGGTAATTGGTCGCCCCTCCCGCAGCGGCTGGCGCGCCGGTGGCGCGGGAAACGACGGGTGCGGCCATGGCAATCCTCTCCTTGACGAGCGGGTGGCGGCACGAAAACTTCTAAGCGCCCCGCTTGCTCCTGGTTTTTTGTCTGACTATAGTGACGCAAAGGGCGCGTCAATGGCGTCTGGCGACGGAGGGATGAGGCATGTCGAGGGCGTCAATCAAGAGCTTTCTCAAACTGGTAGCGGTAACGTCCATAATGACTTCGACAGCGGCGCTGGCGAGTGAGGCGAAGCGTACGCCCGCCGGGCAGCTGGCGGACGGGTCCGCGATCGAGGCGGTGACGTTGACCAACAAGGCCGGGCTGTCGGCGCGCGTGCTGACCTATGGCGCGACCCTTCAATCGGTTATCGCGCCCGACCGCGACGGGAAGATGGCCGATGTGCTGCTCGGCTATGACAAGGCCGACGATTATGTGAACCACCCCAACTTCTTCGGCGTGACGGTCGGCCGCTATGCCAACCGCATCGGCGGCGGACGCTTCACGCTGGACGGCCGCAGCTATCAGCTGACGCTCAACGACAAGACCAATTCGCTCCATGGCGGGACCAAGGGCTTCGACAAGCATCTGTGGCGAATCGTCTCGATGAAGGACGGCCCCACCGCCAATGTGGTGATGGCGCTGACCAGCCCCGATGGCGACCAGGGTTATCCGGGCAAGGTCGATGCGACCGTCACCTATTCGCTGGACGAGGCGGGCGCCCTGACCATCGCCTTCGTCGCGAACACCGACAAGCCGACCGTCGTCAACATGACGAACCACGCGATCTTCAACCTGAACGGCGAGGGGTCGCCGCTCGGCGCGACCTATCACAAGCTGACCATCCCGGCCGCCGCCTATACCCCGGTCGATGCCAAGCTGATCCCCACCGGCGAGCGGACGCCGGTCGCCGGCACCGTCTTCGACTTCCGCCGGCCGCGCGTCGTCGCCGACGGCATCCGCGACGGCAACGACCAGCAGATCCGCTACGGCCAGGGCTATGACCACAACTTCGCACTCGACAAGGGGCTGACCGCCACGCCGCAGCTCGCCGCGCGGCTGGAGGACCCCGCCTCGGGCCGGGTGCTCGAAGTGCTGTCGACCGAGCCGGGCGTACAATTCTATACGGGCAATTTCCTGGACGGCACCTATGTCGGCAAGAAGGGGCATCTGTACCGCATGGGCGACGGCATCGCGCTGGAGCCGCAGAAATTCCCCGATTCGCCCAACAAGCCCGATTTCGTCTCTGCCCGCGTCGATCCCGGTAAGCCCTATCGGCATACCATGATCTATCGTTTTTCCACCGTTCGCTGAACCGAAAGCCTGACATGACCGACACGCCCACGCCGAAGCTGCGCAGCCGCGCCTGGTTCGACAATCCCGATAATATCGACATGACCGCGCTCTACCTGGAGCGCTATTTGAACTTCGGCCTGTCGCTGGAGGAGCTTCAGTCGGGCAAGCCGATCATCGGCATCGCGCAGAGCGGCTCCGACCTGAGCCCCTGCAACCGCCACCATCTGGTGCTGGCGGAGCGGGTGCGCGAGGGCGTGCGCGAAATGGGCGGCATCGTCCTGGAATTCCCGGTCCACCCGATCCAGGAAACCGGCAAGCGCCCGACCGCGGGGCTCGACCGCAACCTGTCCTATCTGGGCCTGGTTGAGGTGCTGTATGGCTATCCGCTCGACGGCGTCGTGCTGACCATCGGTTGCGACAAGACGACCCCGGCGATGCTGATGGCGGCCGCCACGGTCAACATCCCGGCGATCGCGCTGTCGGTCGGGCCGATGCTCAACGGCTGGCACAAGGGCGAGCGCACCGGTTCGGGCACCATCGTGTGGAAGGCGCGCCAGATGCTGGCGGCGGGCGAGATCGACGATGCGGAGTTCATCCGCCTGGTCGCGTCGTCGGCGCCGTCGACCGGCTATTGCAACACCATGGGCACCGCGACCACGATGAACTCGCTGGCCGAGGCACTCGGCATGTCGCTGCCGGGCTCGGCGGCGATTTTTTTTTTTTTTTTTTTTTTTTTTTTTTTTTTTTTTTTTTTTTTTTTTT